>DNMS01000243.1:5062-5279 GCA_003488105.1 Rhodospirillaceae bacterium | reverse complement strand
TATGACGCGGAACCGGACTGGTGGGTCGCCGTCGGCCGCCTGGCGCCGCCCGCCGACGGGCTGAACTGAGCCGCCCGCACCGTCGTTTCAACACTCCGCATCCCTTGCCCAGAACCAACAGATGGTCTAAGAAGTCGGCCCGTCCCTGTAGGGGACGGACACCCGGCGATTGGGGCGTGGTGAAGTGGCTTAACACACCGGTTTTTGGTACCGGCAT
>DNMS01000243.1:1238-4770 GCA_003488105.1 Rhodospirillaceae bacterium | reverse complement strand
TCGAATCCTGGCGCCCCAGCCATCCTTCTTTTAAGTAATTCAATAGCTTATGTCGGAAACAGTTAACTTTGGCCAATCACAGCTAAAGTTGGCCAAATCACAGCTTAGAATGGCCGCATCGATATGAAATACCGGGCAAGAATACGCGACTAACCGGCCCCATTCGTAACGGCCCAGTTTCCAGCCCTAGCAGACCTTAATCGTATTCCTTGAGAAGTCCGCTTCTGACCCTTTGCGGACAGGTGACGCGTGATCAATCGCGGTACCATTCTGGCGCGCCATCCACTTCGTTGTGGCGGATGCCGGTTTTTGCCCGGTCCGCCGTGGCGCGCGTGATCGCCGACAGGCTGCCCTGATTCACGGCGCAGACAAGCTTCGAGCGCTCCGTCGCCTCAGCGGCAAAGGTGTAGCCGGCGCTTTTCCCGGGGGCCAGTTCCTGGTGCCGGCAGACGTTCCGGATGTTGCCGTCGCTGCGGACACAACGGTCGGCGGCACCCGTGCATCCGATCGCGGCCCAATAGACGTTGACCGTGAAATCCGTTTGGTTGTCGGCACGCCATCCGTCTTCGGCCGGGGCGGCGGCGGCAAGAAGGATCAGCACGAATGCCGTGAGGCCCCCGATGGCGATCCCGCGCAGCGCGCCGGTATTCCGCAACATGGCCATGCCTCCCGCCTGGTGCGATGGCTCACCGGGCCTTTCGAGATGGAAAGACCCGATGGAACGGCGCAGGTTAACTTTGATACGGGCTGCGTAGTATTAGCCATCTGGCTATTTGTTGGCCTCTCCCGGTCCAGTATTGTGCAAGGCGCGCGGCGGCCCTGTGCCGTCCAGGTTCTGGGGAGACTTGCCAATTTCCGGCATCAGAATTCTTTTTATTCTGTCGGTGCTGCTCTGCGGCCTGACCGGTGCGGCTTGGGCGACGGAACCGGTGCGCGCGGTGGACGGCGTGCTCGACCTGCGCCATTGGACACCGCCGGCATCGGGGTATGCGAAGGTTCGCGGCACCTGGCTTTTCTATCCGGGGGTGCTGCTGCCGCCGCAAAAGCCCGCCCCGGGGCCGGCGGTGGGGCGCCCGCTGCCGCTCGAGGGTGCCTGGGCTCATGCCGATGGGGAAGAGCCGCCATTCGACGGGATCGGGTTCGGCACCTATGTCCTGACCATCCTGCCGCCGGAAGACGTCGATGCGCCTCATGCCCAGCGGCTCGCCATCTATCTGCCGCGCCACCGGCGGGATTATGTTTTGTGGATCAACGGGCGCCACGCGACGCGATCTGGAACCGTGTCCGAGACTAGGCCGGATCAGTTCGCCCGTCATCGGGAGATGGTTGTCCCTTTACCGGCGGGGGCGGAAACCTACCAACTGGTGCTGCATACCTCCAACTATCTGGACCCTATCGGCAAGACGCCGCAGCCGGCGCTGATCGGCACCCAAGATGCCTTGGCGAAAAACCGCGCGGCAACCCTACTCATCATCCAGATCGGCATCGGGGCGGGCCTGCTGTTCGCGGCCAAATATTTATTTCTGTTCGTCTTTCGCCGTCGATACGGAAGTTACCTGTGGCTCGGCCTGATCGGCCTGACCATCGCTGTGCATCAGGCGGCCCTGAGCCTCACCTACAATCCGGAGCTTTTCCTTTTCATCGGTGGCCAGCAAGCGATCGTCAAGGCGCTGTTTCTGACGCTGATCTGGATCATGCCGCTGTATGTGTTGTTCGCGCGAAGTTTGTATCCCCAGGCCCATGGGCGCTGGCTGCTGTATTTTCTCCTCATACCCGCCGCTGCCGCCGGTGTATTGATCCTTTCGGCCCCCCCCGATGTTTTCAAACGCCCGCTACCCTATTGGCTGCCTTACGTGGCGGTCGTGCATGCGGTCCTGATTTTCTCGGCCGCCAAGGCGACGCGGCAAGGCGGCGGCACGTCCTGGCTGTTGCTGGCGGCCATATTGCTGATGACCGGCGTGGTCATCCACGACGTTCTGTGGGAAGCCGGCGTGGTCGCCACAGTTCAGCCGATCATGTTCAACCTTGCGGTGGTGCTGTTGATCCTGGCGGTCCTGTTGGATCAGTACGACATCGATGCCTTCCGGCAGGCAAAGGATCTGTCCGAGAACCTGCAAATCCAGGTCGCGGAACGAACCCGGGAGTTGACCGCCGCCTACCAACAGGCGGAGCAGGCCAACCATTCCAAGACGCGCTTTCTGGCCGTGGCGAGCCATGACCTGCGACAGCCGCTGCATGCCATGGGACTGCGCCTGGATCAGCTTCGCACGGCGGTCGAGGCGCCCAAAGCACAGGAATTGCTGCTGCAGGTCGAGCGTGCCCATTCGACCTTAAGTGAAATGCTCGCCGCGTTGCTCGACATCTCGCGTATGGACGGCGGGCAGATCGAGAACCATCCCTTCCACTTTCCTTTGCAGGACCTGTTCGACCGGCTGCAGGACCAGTTCAGCCGCTCGGCCGGGAAGCGCGGTCTGCGCCTTAAGGTCCGGTCAACCGAGGCCTGGGTGGTATGCGATTCCGTGTTGCTTTACCGGGTGCTGACGAACCTGGTGGACAACGCGGTCAAGTACGGCAACCCGCCGGGCGTGCTGGTCGGCGCGCGCCGCCGCGGCGCGGTCTGGTCGGTCCAGGTATGGGATACCGGGCCGGGCATCCCGGCCGAGAAGCAGGAAGAGGCGTTCCGCGAGTTCGTGCAACTCGACAATCCGTCCCATGACCGCTCCCAGGGGTTGGGACTGGGGCTCTCCATCGTCGACCGGCTCTGTGCCCAGTTGGGCCTGAGCCTGGATTTCGCCTCCCGCCCGGCCAGAGGGACACGCGTACAGGTTTCGGTGCCTGTGGGCGACCCGCGCCTGGCGCCGGTGCCGGCGCAGGTGCCACGAGACGACATCCCCCAAGACACGGCGCAGCGTGCCTTTCGCGGCACCGCCGTGCTGCTGGTGGAGGACGATGCCGAGGTTCTGGCCGCGACCAGGGATGTTCTGGAATCCTGGGGCTGCGCCGTTCTGGTCGCCACCGGTCCGGAAGCGGCTTGCGCCGAGGCGCGGGACGAAGACATCGACGTTATTGTCGCCGACTACGACCTGGGGGGTGGCCGTACGGCACTGCAGGTGATCGACGAAGTCGACCGCATCACGAACCGGAAGAACAAGGCGGTCATCGTGACCGGCAAGGTCAACCCGGAAGAGGTCGCCGCCGCCCGGTCGCGGACCTATCCCGTGCTCAGCAAGCCCGTTTCCCCGACCGATCTTCAAGCCGCTCTGTTCCGGGTGCTGGGCCGCCAGCCTGCCGACCCATGAGACTACTGATCGATAAGCCCCAACCGCACAGCTTCCATCACGGTGTCGGTTCGATTTGCGGTCCCCAACGCTTCGAACAGCCGGGCGTTATGGGCTTTCACCGTATGGACAGAGACATGAACTGTCGCCGCGATCTGCTTATTGGTCATGCCCGCCGCGACGCATTTCAAAACGCGGTGATGTTTTTCACTCAGGCCCAGTTCCTTGCAACGCACAAGCTGTTGCACCTCGGC
>DNMS01000243.1:0-1167 GCA_003488105.1 Rhodospirillaceae bacterium | reverse complement strand
TGTTGCACCTCGGCGCCCGGTGCGGGCGGGCCGGTCAGAGCCTCTTCGGGAAGGAAGGTTTCGCCGGCCAGAACCCGTTTTACCGCCGCCTGCATCCGATCCATGCGCCAGGACTTGGGAATGAACCCCTTGGCGCCCTCGGCGATGCAGGCCTGCATGGTCGCGGGGTCCTCGACGGCCGAAACCACCACGACGGACGTGGCGATGCGGCGCTGTTGCAATATCCGCAAAAAGGCAAAGCCGTCCAGGCCCGGCATGGTCAGATCCAGGGTGACAAGACGGTAGGGCGTTTCACGATCGATAAGGGCAAGCGCCTCGGCGACCGACGCTGCGGTCTTGATGCGGATGCGCATGTCCAGGTCCTTGAGGACGGATGCCAGGGCGTCCTGGAAAACCGGGTGATCGTCGATGATCAGCGCGTGCATGGGCGGCTGACCGGATTCACGGTTTGGTCCAATGGCATGTTCCGCCGCCCCCTAACGAGGTGCCCCGCAGACTGCCCGGGACGGCAACAGAATACCCACCATCGCCGCGGATGGGAACGGTTTGTAATCTTGGGCCGGCGCAAGGATGGCCAGCCTGTTTCTGTGAAAAGCTTGCGAAACCAAGTGGATAATTTCTACTTGTCACGTATTGTCGTCCAGATAGCCTTGAACATTGGGGTGTTTCACGGGGGAAGGCTTCCATGCCGGTAGCGCGGTTCGTCAGGGCGTCGGTTCTGGCCGTCTGGATAGCCGGCGGTGTGGCCGGTTGTGCGGAATTGGTTGCCACTGACAGCCTGGGCGCCAAGGTCAAGGGCAGCGATCCGCTTGAATCCGCGATCAGCGCCTTGGGGGCCGGCGAGGATGCCCGGGCGAATGAAATCCTGCGCGAGGCGCTTCGCTACAACCCGCGCGACGCTCGTTTCAATATGGTCAATGCCTTCGCCTACCATTCCCAGGCCCTGGGCACGGGCTACCACTGGAATCTGGCGAAGGTCGGATATCTTTTGGCCCAGTCCTTCGACCCCTATCTCTGGCAGGCGGCCTACATGCTGGGCATCATGCGGCTGTCGGACCGGCAGTTTGACGGTGCCGCCCTGTCTTTCGCCCATGCCGCCGTGGCCGCCCCCTTCAGCCCGGAACCGTTCTACGGCCTGGCCGCGGCCAGCTATGCCGGGGGCAATTT
>DNMS01000236.1:271-3297 GCA_003488105.1 Rhodospirillaceae bacterium | reverse complement strand
GGAGCGGCGGGCGGCGGCGGTGCGGCGGCGGTCAGCGGCGCCGGCGCCTCGGCGGCGGGGGCCGGCGCGGGCGATGGTTTCGACGGCATGGGCGGCGGCGGCGCCTTGGCCGCGGGCGGGCGCATCGCCGTTTCCATGCGGCTGGCGCGCGGGGCCGGCGCGGCTTCGGCGCGGGTCACACTTAACTTACGAATGGGGGCGGATTTCTCGGGGGCGACGAACAACTGAGAGGTCGGCCGGCTTGCGCCCGGCAGGCGCAGTCCGCCCCCATAGGCGGGGACGGCCGGTTCCGACGATATGTCCACGGTGTGGCCGTATCCGCCGCCGGGCAGGGCGCCCATGTCGATGGTCACGGCACCGTCCGCGTAGTTGCTCACTTGTGCCTCGACCGGGCCTGACGCCAGCGCCAGCGGCGCCACGGCGATGACCAAAAGTCCGGTCAAAAAACGTGAGGATGTCATCGGACGGTCACTCCCCATTCTTCCCTGTTGTCGTCTTCCGGCCCGTTGTCGTGTTCGGGTCTGTCGATCCCGTTTGCGGCAGGCTCGGCATTTCTGCGCTGGGATAGTCCGGGTACTCTCCGGCCAGCGGCGGAAACCAAGGCGATCACCTTAACCAACGGCGATGCGCTGGACAACCGTAAAGCCCTTATATGAAATCAGGTAAATATGACGCTTTCGGGGCGCCTGAAAACAGCCCTTCGGCGGGGCGGGAACAGGTCAGGTGGCCGCCGCGCCGGCGCCGGCCAGGGTTTTCAGCATGGCCGGATGCATGGCGTCGTTGCCGGCGGCGATGTCGCCGCGCTGGAAGATGTCGCGGCCGCCCGAAAGGTCGGTGACGAAACCGCCCGCTTCGGCGACCAAAATCATGCCCGCGGCCATGTCCCAGGGTTGCAGGTTCTGTTCCCAGAACCCTTCGAAGCGCCCGGCGGCGACCCAGGCCAGATCGAGCGCAGCGGCGCCGTTGCGCCGTACGCCGGCGGACACGGCCATGATCGCGCGCAGCTGGTTCAGGAACAGGTCGTGATTGCCCCGGCCGACGAAGGGAATCCCCGTCGCGAACAGGGATTCGGCAATGTCGCGGCGGGCCGAGACACGCAGGCGGCGCCCATTCAGAAAGGCGCCCTGGCCCTTTTCGGCGACGAACATCTCGTCCGTGATCGGGTTGTAGACGACGCCGGCGAAGATCTGACCATCGCGTTCCAGGCCGATGGAGATGGCGAACTGTGGAATGCCGTGGAGAAAGTTGGTGGTACCGTCCAAGGGATCGATGATCCAGCGGTTCGAGGTATCGACCCCTTCGACCGCGCCGCGTTCTTCCATCAGGAAACCGTACTTGGGCCGCGCGCGCTGCAGTTCTTCGAACAAAATTTTCTCGGCCTTGCGGTCGGCGGTCGAGACGAAGTCAGCCGGGCCCTTCTTGGAGACCTGCAGGTGTTCGACCTCGCCGAAATCGCGGATCAGGCCCCGCGCTGCCTTTTGGGCGGCGGCGGTCATGACGTTTATCAGGGGCGTGCGCAGCATGGCGGGCCTTGTTTCAAGCGATCGGAAAGGGGCGGGAAGAACGCGGCCGGAGCCTAGTCCTTGGCCCGTTCGACATAGGTGCCTTCGGCGGGATTGACGACGATGCGGGTGCCGGTCTCGATATGCGGCGGCACGCTGGTGCGCACGCCGTTGTCCAACAGCGCCGGTTTGTAGCTCGACGCCGCCGTCTGGCCTTTGACCACGGCTTCGGTTTCGACCACGGTCAGGGTCACCCGGTCAGGCAGTTGAACGCCGATCGGGTCGCCGTCGTGGCTTTCGATGGTCACTTCCATGCCGTCCTGCAGATAGGGGGTCTGGTCCTCGCCGATCTGATCGCTGTTCAGGACGACCTGTTCGTAATTTTCGTTATCCATGAAGGTGAACATTTCGCCGTCGGAAAACAGGAATTGGTATTCCTTCTGTTCCAGGGTCGCGCGTTCGACCTTTTCCGACGAGCGGAAGCGTTCGTTCAGTTTGGTGCCGTCGCGCAGTTCGCGCAATTCGACCTGAAGATAGGCGCCACCCTTGCCGGGCTGTGTGTGGGCGATCTTGACCGCGCGCCACAGGCGTCCCTGATGTTCGATGACCATACCGGGTCGAATGGCGTTGCCGTCGATTTTCATGTCCGTGCCCGTTTACATGTTGATGGGGGGTAAAAGCGGCGCGGAAGCTACCAGTTTGTTTCGTGCATAGCAACGGCCCAGCGCCGCCGTCAGAGGCGTTGGGTGTCGGCAATTACCTTGTTGAACGCGGTGATCGCGGCGGCCGGTCCCTCGGCGTGCTGCCAGACCCCGGAGACCACGGCCAGGAAGTCGGCCCCCGCGGCAACCAGGGGCGCGCAGTTGTCTACGGTGATGCCGCCGATGGCAACGCAGGGCACGACGAAAATCTCGCTCCACCAACGCAACAGGTCGGCGTCCGCGTGATGGGTGACTTCCTTGGTGCCGGTCGGGAAGAACGCGCCGAAGGCGACATAGTCGGCTCCGGCCTCGCCGGCCTCCATGGCCAGATGGCGGGACGCATGACAGGTCACGCCGACGATGCGCCTGTCGCCCAGGATTTTGCGGGCATCCCGGTAGGACGCGTCGCCCTGGCCCACATGGACGCCGTCGCAATCGGTCTCCACCGCCAGGTCGGGGCGGTCGTTGAGGATCAGGGGCACGCCGCGGTCGCGGCAGACGGGCAGCAGGATATCGGCGGCGCGGCGGATGCCGTCGTCGCTGTCGGGCGTGCCGTCCGCGGCCTTCAGGCGCAACTGCACCGCGCCGACGGGGCCGGCGTCGAGCGCCGCCGCCAGATCGCCCGCGAAGACGTTCGGGTCGAAGGCAGGGGGCGTGACCAGGTAGAGCAGGCAGCCGTCATCAATGTCAGCCATGTTGGAATTCTCCCGTGAGCCAGGCGTCGAGCCGCCGGTCGGCGTCGACGTTCGCCATGTCCAATGCTTGCGCGGGGCGGCGGGTTATCTTGGCGCCGGCCGCAATTGCCGCACTTTCGATTTTGGCC
>DNMS01000236.1:0-134 GCA_003488105.1 Rhodospirillaceae bacterium | reverse complement strand
ATCGGCGTCGGCCATGTCCAATGCCCGCGCGGGCCGCTTTGTCAGGCGGGCGCCGGCCTGTGTCGCCGCGCTTTCGATCTTGGCCAGAACCTCGGGGGCGGCCGACAGGGACACGGCTTCGACGCCCTGCCTGA
>DNMS01000051.1:3053-6696 GCA_003488105.1 Rhodospirillaceae bacterium | reverse complement strand
CGCGTGGTTCGGGCCGACTTGGAACCGCGGGCCGTCCGACAACTCGATATCCAACTGTCCCGAGACCGCGACGTCGCTGCTCAGCCAAACGTCCTTCTCGCTGTCCGAAGGCTGAACCGTCAGATCCTTGCGCACATCCGCGGTGGCCAGAAAGACCCTCAGCCCGGGCCCGATCTCCAGCCGCTCGATCACGGCCTTCCAATAGTCGTCATCAATTTCGGTTCGCTCGCTGACCTGAAGGCTGCGATCACCGGTCGCCTCTTGCAGGAGCCATTCCACGTTGTTTGGCATGGGACGAAATCAACACTGTTTCTACAAGTTCGGCATGTGGCCTGATGCGAATGCTCGTGTCTTGAGCTTATCTGAATTCACCTACGATCAGACACACCAATGACTAGCACTGATCATTATTGAACTATTGTTCATAGTGAAGCCTTTTATCATATAACGCGCATCTTGCACGCTCATCCCTTCGTAGGAAAAGTAATCCCAACCGCGCAATCACCGCACAAGACGGTGACGGTACCGTGCGCGCTGTGGCGGTTCTGTCTCGCCTCGGCGGGCATTGAACCTGCGGCTGCTCTCGAAGGAAATGCGCGGACTGAAAAACGGGTGAACGCCCGCATCAGGGGGAGAGAATTATGGTTGAAGTCGGCTTCGCCACGGTTACGTTGATTCTAGTTCTGGTCCCGGTCTTGGCCGGTCTTGTTGTCATCGGCGGGACGATGCGCTCATCATTCCGCGCCTTGGTCATGGTTCCTGTTGCCCTTGCGGTCGGATGCGCTCTCGCCTCTGCCATCCCGTCACCGGCCGCCGCGCAGGTCATCCTCCTCGACACCACCAAGGCGCCGAAGCAGTCCGCCCCGATCTGCGGCGCCATCGTCAACGGAAAGGAGCTCCCTGCCTGCGGCGGCACCTGGGCCAAATACGAAGGTGCGGCCGTGGCCGAATGCAAGCCTGGCGCATTCTTCGACGTCGGCAAATGGGAATGCTGGCGCTGTCCGCCGGGATATTACCGCACCGGCGTCGCCGTCACGGAACCCCGTGCCTGCGCGCGCAAGAACCCGGAAGCCCGCGGCGCATTCGGCCCCGCATCGTTCCGTGGCACACGCTGCCCGGCGGGATCGTTCTACGACCGCGTCCGCGGCGGCGAATGCTGGAAATGCCCCGCCGGTTTCAGACGGTCTGCAGCGCATATCGACGCCGGCAATGCCTGTTACGTGCCGGCGTCTGAACAATTCCGCTACGCAATCCGGAACAATCCTGCTGTTGGCCTGTCCTGCCCCAGCGGTCAATTTTGGGACAGCGTCGATGGCCATTGCTGGAGTTGTCCCGCCGGTTATGCCCGCACTGGCACCCATGTCCACGATGCCAAGGCCTGCCGACAGGTCATTGCTGAAAAACAAGCCTCCGCAACCCGTGTCGGCCTCGCCAAATGCGAAGATGGTGAATTCCATGATGACCGCATCCCGGGGGTACAGAATCCCGATACCGGTGGCGGCTGTTGGAAATGTCCTGCGGAATGGGACCGCACGACCTTCCCTGTCGATGGCCAAGCCGCCTGCGAAAAGGACGGCGGGCTGGAATTTTTCAAGGCGAGCCTCGACTCCGCCGTTTCTTGCCCGGCCGATCAATTTTTCGATTTCATCGGCGTAAACGACCAGGAATTGCGCAATCTGAAAGGCGCCAATCTGGCGCCGTCGACAGCGAAATCGGCCGCCAGCGGCACCTGCTGGTCATGCCCGGCCAATCACAAACGGACCACAAGCCACGTGAAGGCTGGAAATGCCTGCGCCCGCCCGTCCATGGATTGGTATACGGCCCCCTACAAGGAACCCGGTCTGTTCGGCGTCGAGGGCGCCGAAGCCGCGGTCCTTGAATTGGTGCGTGACCGGCAGGCCGTCGAGATTGCCATCCAGGCGCTTGCCGACGACACCAAGACGCCCGTCGCGCAACTGCGCAAAAACTTATGGGAAGAAATCGGTGCCGAGCCGGAAAAAAGCGCGGTCCTGATGGCGATCACCCAGGCTGCCTTGATGGCGGCGATTGAAAGCCCGCAAAGGGCGACCCCGGGCCAGAAGGCTTTGGTCGCGGGATTTTCCAAATATATGATCGCCCGCCGAACCTATATCGCCCAAGATGCCCTTAACGCCTATGACACCTGGGCCCGCTCGGAACAATACCGCCGCACGGGGTCACGGGCGCAGCAAAGCGGCCTTTTCGCCGCCTTGGATACGGGCATCGCGCCGCCCGATTTCTATGACGTCATCCATGCCGGGGTATTCGTCGGCTTGGGTGCCGGCATCGGTGTCAGCGCCGGGTACACCGCAGCCATAGCCAACCCCGCCGTTTTCAAAAAGGTATTTCCCTACAGCAGAAGCCTTGTGAAAGCGGCCTTGAAGAAGGCGGAAATGGCGGCGGAACACGGAACCGGAAAGGTCGCGCAGAAGGTCGTTGAAAAAGGGCTCCAAGCGACATCAAAAGCAATTCAGCGCATGGCGTCGGTGATGAAGGCGATGAGTTCGATTGGCCCGCAGCTCATCATTACCCTCGCCATCGAAATCGCGTCACACCAATTCGAAAAGCTGATCGCCATCGAGGAAGCCCGCCCCAAACTGCTGGCCCTTCTGGCCGACGCCAAGCAGCCGCCGCAACTGACGCGCATGATCGATTCCGATTCTGGATACGGCATGCTCGCAGGATTCTGGGGGCTCGCCGTCTCCGGCTCCGCGCGGCCGTCGACGGCCGTAACCGCGGAATTGAAAGCCATTGCCGCTGATGCGCTCGGCCACAACACTGGTCCTGCGACCAACGTCCAGACACCGACAACGGTTATCGACGGGGGCAGCCAGCCGGTGACCTCCATTCCCAAGCCGTCCAGCAACGAACTAGCCAGCCTATCCCTGGGTAATCTGCAATGGGATCAGATCGACGGCCGCGCCCGTGACATCGCCGTCGCCACCGACGGCACCGCCTGGGTGATCGGCGACAACAAGGTGCCAGGCGGTTATGGCGTTTATTTTCGCGGCACCAATGCGACAAAGTGGGGAAGCCTGCCCGGCGGCGCCGTGCGCATCGCCGTGGCCGACACCACGCCCTGGCTGGTCAACGACGGCGGCATCGCCTTCGAGCGCACCGGCACGACCTGGGCCAATCGGCCGGTCCTGGCCGGCGGCAAGATCATGAAGGCCGTCGATATCGGCGCCAGCGCCAAGGGTGTGTGGGCCGTGGCGGAACCGACCAAGCAGGGGAGCTTCGCCGTCTATCGCTGGACCGGCAAGCAATGGCTCCGCGATCAGTCGGCCTGGGGGACCCGCATCACCGTGGACCGCGACGGCAATCCCTGGCTGACCAACGCGGCCGGCCAGATCTTCGCCCTGGTCAACGGCAAGTGGCAGCCCTTCAACGGCACGGCACAGGACATCGCGGTGGACGGCTTCGGCGGACCGGCCGTGGTCGATGCCAAGGGCAAGGTGCAAATCTTCAACCCTGCGACCAACAACTGGGTCGCGACAGGCCGCGACGGCACGGCGGTCGCCATCGGCGGCGGGAAAATCTGGCACCTGGGCCCCAAAACTGAGGTGTACCGGCAGAAATAGACGGCCGCCGGCCACTGTCCCATAACATGCCGGCGGCCCGCCAC
>DNMS01000051.1:0-3038 GCA_003488105.1 Rhodospirillaceae bacterium | reverse complement strand
CATCATCATCGTGGAATGAGCGCCGGGCAGCCTAGTTAAACTGATAGGTTTCGTTTGATTTGGAAACCCGCCACACCTGGCCACCACCGACGCCGATGGCGACGGAATCCTTGTCGTCGGAAATTCGGTCCCAATCGCGCTTTGTGCCATTGAACACGAACACGCCGCCGCTCGTGCCGACGACGTATGCCGCGCCGCGCGCATCGACCGCCACATCCGTGGCGGCGCCCGGAAGCTTATGCCACTTCAAGTTATTGGTGTGGACGTAGATCTGGCCTACCTTGGTCACGATCCAGGGGCGGCCGTCCTCATCGACGTCAATCCGCTGAGCCTTACCCCCAAAAAGCTTCCAGGTATTGCCGGCGCGTTGATAAATCTTTTCATCGACGCCGATGATCCACACACCCTTGGCGCTGGCGCCGATATCTTGCGCGGCGGGACCCGGAACCTTCTTCCAGCCTTTACCCGACTGGACGAAAATCATGCCCTGGTCGTTCACCACCCAAGCCTCGGTGCCGGAAGCCGCAATGCGAGTTGCGGCGCCGGACAACTTGGTCCACCGGTCGGCCGTCTTGGCGCGGCTGAAGATTTCGTATCCGCCGCCCACCTTTTTCACACCGATCGCATAGATTGTGCCGTCGGAGCCGACCGCAACATCATGGGCCGCACCATCAACCTTCTCCCAGCTCGGCGCGCTGCCCGATGCCCTGCTCACGACCACGCGGTCGCCTTCCAAGGTCACGCTCGGCACCGTGGGAACATCCACGACGACGTTCGTGCCATTCACGTTGATGGTCGCCGTATTGCCCGTCGACGACGGCGTCGGCATCAGCGCGGCCCAGGTGCGGGCGTTCGGCTTCACCGGTTCCTGGGTCATCAGCGCCCAGTTGGCCGCAACCTCGGTCCGCCCGTCATCGGTCAACAGAAGGCGGGCCAAATTAACAGGCTGCTGCGCGGTTTGCAGGGCATCGTTGACGATGGATTCCTGCTTGTTCTGCTGCAGGGCAATGTCGGTTGCCATGCTCGCGATAATCGACGCGGCCGTCATGATGATCATCGGAGCGGCAACGGCGCCCGTTACGCCCGCGGTAGAGGCCGCCCCCGTCCTCGCCACGGTCTGTAACGCCGTCGAGAGACTTTTTCGGAATGGCAGTATTGTCCTGGCCATGGTCAGCGTGAATTTGGAGACCGCGGGTGATGCAGCCGAAAGTGCATGTGCCCCCATAAAGGTCATCGCGATGGCCGCCGCCGGCCCCAGATGCATGACTTGGGCGACCAGGCCCCTCATATCCGGCGGCGCGACGCCCGTATCGTAGACATTGACCATATTGTTCCCGCGCGACGCGGTCAGCGCCTGCTGGCCACGGACCCAACTGTCCCAGACGTTCTTCATTTCCGACGCGGACAATTGGCGTGATTGCTGAACGTAAACCGCCAGGTAGTCCAACAAATCTCGCTCAGGCTTGGTCTTCGCCCCGTTTTTAACCAGGTTGAAAACATAATCGTAGGTAACGGCCATCAGGATCGGCGAACTCTCAGGCGCCGTCCGGATCAGTTCCCAGGCGTCGGCTGCATACTTTTCGCCTTCGGATTTGTTGAAATTGCTTTCCTTGATGAATTTGGCGATGGCGGCGTCGATCCCCTTGCGCTCCAGAATCACCTGGGCCGCGATCTCGTGACCGCCAGGCAGGGCAAACAAGCCGTTCGGCGTACGCTTGGCCGCTTCCCAGCGCATGTTGGTGTACTCGCAGGCCTGATTCGTCTTAACGCCGGAGACCGACCGGACCGAATTCTCAGGGCATGACCAACACGTTCCCCCATCGATGAAATCAAAGTGCTCACCGGCCTTACAGGTCAACGCGGCTTCTTTGTTCGCCGCCCTCAACTCTTCATTGCGGAAACAAGCGTTGTGTCCGGTCACCGCGGCGGCGGTGCGGCGGAAACCTGTGGGACAGGTATAGCAGCCGCCGTTGGGGTCGGGGAACGTCCCTTCGGCGCAGACCCGGTCGATGAATTCCGCCCGGCGCGCCGACGCAAATGCCTTGCCGCAGGCATCCCATGCGTCCACCGCGGACAGGGTGCGGCCGTACCCGGACGGACAGGCCCAGCATTCCCCGCCGTTGCGGCCATCCTTGAAGGATCCGTTCGGGCAGGATTTGTGGTTGCCGATTCGTTTTGCGTATTTGTATTCAGCCCTGATCTCTCTGGAACAAGCCTGCGGGGTATCGACCGCGAACCCCGTTCGGTTAAATCCGTTTGGGCAGGTGAAACAAGACCATGTTCCGATATCGAAGAACGAGCCCTTCGGGCATTTCCCGACCGCCTTGCCGGTTTTCGTCGCCTTGGCGAAACCGCAGGGCGGCAAGACGTTTCCCGTGCGCAAATCCATCGCGCCGCAAATCGCATGGCCCTGGGAAAAACCTACCTGTGTCTGTTGCGCCGATGCATTGGACGGATTCACCGTACCAGCGAACGCGACCAGGGCCAGCAACGCCCCCCGCGCCAAGATGGGGAAAAGTACAAACTTGAAAAGAATCCTCATCGGCCGTTCCTCAATTCTCAATATCGCGTCTTGTTTCACCACTGCCCGCATCCTGCGGCGCCAAAACCGGTGGGCTTTCGTTCTTCGCCCCCCGAAAGAAAAACTGTCGGTAGACGTCACGCCGCACCGCATGTCCTTCAGGACGGAAGGCATGGTCCGATCAGAAGCACCTTAATGCATTAAAGGCAGGCTGGAGAATGCGCACGGCATGTTTCAGGCCTTTATTCGGCGCTTTTCGGATACTGAATACAGTTTGTGGATACGGCGGCGAAACTCAAACGCGCTTTCGGACCGTTTCCGAGGGTAATTCGCCGAATTGGTGGCGATAAATTTCGGCAAATCGTCCCATATGGCCAAACCCCCAGGCCCGGGCGATTTGCGCGATGGTCGCCCCATCCTCACCGCCGTTACGCAATGCGCTGTGAACCCGTTTCAGCCGGACAAGCCGCAGATAGGCCATGGGCGACATGCCATAGACGTCCTTGAAGACGTTTTG
>DNMS01000233.1:4590-4950 GCA_003488105.1 Rhodospirillaceae bacterium | reverse complement strand
CAGCCGTCGATGATGTCGCCGATCAGGTAAACTCTATCAGCGTCATGCGATTCCAGAAATTCACCAAACAGACGAGCCTGACAGTGCCGGGTTCCCAGGTGGATGTCTGAAACGAATATCGACCGGAACTTCCGCCCCTGCGAACTTGAAACTTTCACGGTCACTTGATCACCCTATAGTTGGGGTTCATTCAGGAGCACAAACTTGTATACCTGCCACGTGCGCAGTCCGTCCAGCGCATCGCGGATCCCCCATCCCCCGGTTAATGTGTCCATAGCCAATCCCACCGTTAATTCATAACCCCGAGGGCTGCATCCGGATAAAGGCATGAACGTTGATCAGCACACCACACCGCCCCCC
>DNMS01000233.1:0-4458 GCA_003488105.1 Rhodospirillaceae bacterium | reverse complement strand
CCCCCATGAATATCGCAATCATCGGAACCGGCATCGCGGGCCTGTCGGCAGCCTGGCTTTTGAATCAGCGCCATCGCGTAACCGTCTATGAGAAAAACAACTGGGTCGGTGGCCATTCGAACACGGTGGATGTGCCCGGGGCCGCAGGAATGGTGCCTGTCGATACGGGCTTCATCGTCTACAATGAGCACACCTACCCGAATCTGACGGCCCTGTTCGATCACCTGGACGTGCCGACCAAGGATAGCGACATGTCCTTTGCCGCCTCCTTCGCTGATGGCGGTCTGGAATATGCGGGAACGGGCCTGAACGGCCTATTCGGACAGCGCCGCAACCTGATCCGGCCCCGATTTTGGCGCATGATGAAAGATCTTCTGCGCTTCTACAATGAAGCGCCTGCATTCTTGAACTCTCCACATCGCCACGGTGTCAGTCTTGCCGACTATCTGGCGCAGAACGGGTACAGCCGGGCGTTCATCGACGATCACCTTTATCCCATGGGGGCGGCCGTCTGGTCGACCACGGCCGAGGAGATGGCGGACTATCCGGCGGAAGCCTTCATCCGGTTCTTTGACAGCCACGGCCTGTTGTTGTTGAAGGACCGCCCCCAATGGCGGACCGTCGATAGAGGTTCCAGGGAATATGTCACACGATTGACGGCGCCGTTCCAAGACCGTATCCGCCAAGTCGGCGTCCGATCGCTGCACCGCCAAGCGGACAAAGTCCTGGTGACCGACCGCACCGGTACCACCGAAACCTTCGATCACGCCATCCTGGCCACCCATGCGGATGAAGCCTGCGGGTTGTTGGCGGACGCCGACACACAGGAGCGCAGACTGCTGGGGGTGTGGCGGTATACGGAAAACCGCGCGGTTCTTCACACGGACTCTGCCTTGATGCCGAAACGGAAACGGGTCTGGTCGAGTTGGAACTTCATCGCCGGCGAAAATGGCGGCAGGAATGCACTTTGCGTGACCTATTGGATGAACCGCTTGCAATCCATCGATGGGCACCAGCCCTTGTTCGTGACCTTGAACCCCGTTCGGGAACCCCGACCTGAGACGGTTCTGCGCGAATTCACCTATACCCACCCGTTTTTCGATCAGGCCGCCATCGAAACCCAGGGCAAACTATGGACACTTCAAGGCCGCCGGCAGACTTGGTTCTGCGGCAGTTATTTCGGCCATGGCTTCCACGAGGACGCCCTGCAGTCCGGCCTCGCCGTGGCGGAACAGCTTGGCGGCCTTCGCCGACCGTGGAATGTTGCCGACGAAAGCGGCAGAATTCACCTTGCCTCCCAGGAAGCATCGATCGCGGAATGACGTTACAATCGGCCATCTTCGAAGGACCCGTGGTCCATGAACGCCACCGACCCAATCGGCACCGGTTGCGTTACGAAGTGTTCTCCCTGCTGCTGGATCTGGACGAACTGCCGGAACTGGACCGGCGGTTCCGGTTGTTTGGCCACAATCGGTTCGCCCCCTTGGCATTCCACGACCGTGACCACGGCCCATGCACCGGTGCGGCGTTGCGACCCTGGGTCGAAGAACGTTTGGCGGAGGCCGGTATCTCGCTCGACGGCGGGTCCATTCACCTGCTCTGCTACCCCAGGATTTTCGGCTATGCCTTCAATCCTCTGAGCGTCTATTTCTGCTATCGCAGAGAAGGGGCGTTGGCGGCGATCCTTTACGAAGTCTGCAACACCTTCAAGGAACGCCATACCTACGTCATTCCGGTGACGGGTGATGGAGGACAGGTGATCCGTCAATCCTGTGCCAAGGCGCTCTATGTTTCACCCTTCATCCCCATGGAGGCGACCTACCACTTTCGCATTGTGCCGCCAGGTGACGACGTGCGGCTTGTCATCCGGCAAGAGGATGCCGGCGGCCTTCTGTTGACGGCGGCATTCCAAGGCAAACGTATTCCTCTCACCGGCCGGGCGTTGATACGGTCCCTTGTCCGGTTTCCATTGATGACTTTAAAAGTCATCGGCGGCATTCACTGGGAAGCGATCAAACTGTGGCATAAGGGGCTGCCTGTATTCGCCCATTTCCCCGCTGATCTGCCGGTGAAAAGCAGCATCGAAAAGCAACCCGCGCCGACATCCGCAGAATAAGAAATCCATGGACACACCACCCTCACGCACATTGTTCGGTATTGAGAACACTGATCAGGTCCACCGTTCCGGGTTTCGCGAACGCCTCGTGATGCGCTGGGCGGAGAAACTCGCCGCTGGCCGGTTGACCATCGAATTTCCGTCTGGCGCCCGGAAGGACTTCGAAGGGGCCACCCCTGGCCCCCACGCAATGCTGACGATCAAGGATTTGGATGTTGTTATTAGGCTGTTGTTCGCCGGTGACATCGGGTTTGCCGAAGGCTATATGGCCGGCGAATGGGAAACTCCCGATTTGTCGACATTGTTGACCTTTGGTGCGCTCAATCGGCCAGCAGTTTCAGGGGCGCTTGGGCGTCCGGGCATCGTCAGCTTTTTGAACCGCATCCGCCACGGGCTTCGTGCCAACACGCCGAAAGGC
This sequence comes from Rhodospirillaceae bacterium, assembly GCA_003488105.1. Next base: position 1,924 of record DNMS01000233.1, on the reverse strand, counting down.
AGCCGGCGCAATATCGCGGCCCATTATGATCTCGGCAATGACTTCTATGGCCTGTGGCTGGACGAGACCATGACCTATTCGTCGGCCCTGTTTACCTGCATGGATACGCCTATGGCGACGGCGCAAAGGGACAAGTATCTGCGGATCGCGGCCGCGCTTGATCTTCGGCCTGGCGACCGGGTACTCGAAATCGGTTGCGGCTGGGGCGGCTTCGCCGAGATCGCCGCCCAGGAGTTCGGTTGCCAAGTTTTGTGCCTGACATTATCGGCCGAACAGGCATCCTATGCACGGGAGCGCATGGACCGCGCCGGCCTGATGGATCGGGTCGAGATCAGGGTTCAGGACTACCGCGAAATTACGGGTGAGTATGACAAAATTGTCTCGATCGAAATGTTCGAAGCCGTGGGCGAGCCCTATTGGCGGATCTATCTGGAGCAGCTGAAAGCATTATTGAAACCGGGCGGCAAGGCGGCGTTGCAGATCATCACCATCGATGATGACCATTTCCGCGCCTACCGTCGTGATCCGGATTTTGTCCAACGCTACATATTCCCTGGCGGCATGCTGCCCAGCCCGGAAGCCTTCACCGCAGTCGTCGCTGAACGCGGCCTCACCATCACGGACCGATTCTTCTTCGGGTCTTCCTATGCCGAGACCATGCGGCGCTGGCATCACGGGTTCCAAGAAAACTGGCACGAGATTAGTAAATTAGGTTTCGACAACCGCTTCTATCGTATGTGGCGCTATTACATGGCCTATTGCGAAGCAGGTTTCGAGACAGGGATTATTGACGTTGGCCAGTTCGTCATCGAACGGAAATGACCACGCACGCATCATGAACCTGTCTGGACCAAAGCCCGCCGCGCCACCAGGCTGACTGGGGCGACGTCTCGCCGCTCACCTCGGCCCAAGGGGCTTCGTGCAAGGGCAGGGGGGATGAACGACAGTGATGCCCATCATTCCCGAACTGCGCCGGAACGTATATTGTGTAACGCAATTCGCTAGCCGGTTTGAACGCCACATGAAAAGGCGGCCCCGAATGACGGGCCGGAGGAGGCTATGTGGCCTATTTGGACAATCATACGGTCATGGCGACCGATGATATGGACGAACTACGTGACGCCGTTGCGGGATTGGCGGGGCGGCATCAATTAGACGTTCGCGGTGACAGAACCGCTTTGTCCGCCAGAATCGCCGTGGCGTCGTTCGGGGAACTCAATCTTCTGCATTTTGGGTACGGTGACGTTCGGATCGACGTTTCCTCCGGAGAGGAGGGGGACGACGGGCTGTTGTTCTATGTGGTGACGGGCGGTGGCGGCAACTTGCGCCGCGGCAACACGGAAATGGACTTCTCCACGACGCAGGGTGTCGTACGAGACTTGTCCAAGTCGATCATGGTGACGCAGGAGGGACTTTCGGGGTTCGCCCTGCCGATGTCGAAAGAGCGGGTGCGCCGACATGCCCATTCGGTGATCGGCGCCGATGTGGGGGCAACCCCGGTGATGTTCGATCAGGGGATCGATATGACGACCCCGGGCGGGCGTCAGTTCCGCAATACGGTGCATTTTGTCGCGAACGCCTTGGATGGCCCGCTTCGGGAAATGGACAATCCGATCCTTGCCCGGCAGATGGAAGAATTGCTTCTGACCCAAATCCTGACGTTGTTGCCCAACAATTTTTCCGACGCAATTGCGGATTGTGCAACGCGGGTGGCCTTGCCCCACCATGTCAAGAAAGCGCGGGATTACATTCATGCCCATGCCCATACGGCGCTAGGCGTCGCCGATATTGCCGCGGCGGCCGGATGCGGCTATCGAACCGTGCAAAACGTCTTCAAGGACGTCTATGGCATGTCGCCCATGGCCTATCTGCGGCTTGTCCGGCTGAAACGGGTTCACAGCGCATTGCGTAACGGCGGTGAGGA
>DNMS01000076.1:7179-9926 GCA_003488105.1 Rhodospirillaceae bacterium | reverse complement strand
GGCCACCCATCGGGACGAGATTGCCCGCCGGGCCGGCCGCGCCATCGACATCACCGCCGTTTCCGCCCGTGATCCCCAAAAGGACCGTGGCGTCGATCTGTCCGGGGTTTCCTGGGCCGATGATCCCCTGGCACTGGCCGCCGATCCCGCCGTGGACGTGGTGGTTGAACTGATCGGCGGGTCCGACGGCGTTGCAAAGGATCTATGCACGGCGGCGCTGGCCAACGGCAAGCACGTCGTCACCGCCAACAAGGCGTTGATCGCCCATCACGGTCAGGCGCTGGCCACCGCGGCCGAAGGGACGGGCGTGGCGCTGGCCTTCGAGGCGGCCGTGGCGGGCGGCATTCCGATCCTCAAGGGGCTGCGCGAAGGGTTGGCGGCCAACGCCATTTCCCGGATTTACGGCATCCTCAACGGCACCTGCAATTATATCCTGACCGAAATGCGCGACACCGGGCGCGAGTTCGATGAGGTGCTGGCCGAGGCCCAGGCCGAGGGCTATGCCGAGGCCGATCCCAGTTTCGATATCGACGGTATCGACGCCGCACATAAGCTGGCGATCCTGGCGGCCCTGGCGTTCGGCACTCAGGTCGATTTCAAATCGGTCCATGTCGAAGGCATCCGCCATGTCTCGCCCGTCGATCTGGCCTTCGCCAAGGAACTGGGGTTCGGTATCAAGCTTCTGGGCATTGCCACGGAAACGGCGGCGGGGGTAGAGCAACGGGTGCATCCCTGCATGGTGCCGCTGGACGCCCCGATCAATCATGTCGGCGGGGTGTTCAATGCCGTCGTCGCCGAGGGCGATTTCGTCGATCGCGTGTTGATGCAGGGCCGCGGGGCAGGGGCGGGGCCGACGGCTTCCGCCGTGGTCGCCGACATCATCGACATCGCACGCGGCAACATGGTGCCGGGCTTTGCCCGCCCGGCGGCGGATTTGGCCGCCCCCCGGCCCGTGTCCATGGCTGCACACAAGGGCTGCTACTACATGCGGTTCGAGGTTGTGGACAAGCCGGGCGTGTTCGCCGGCATCGCCCAGGCCTTGGGGGCGCATAACGTGTCCATGGAATCGATCATCCAGCGCGGCCGCGATCCCGGAGAGCGCGTGCCGGTGGTGATGACCACCCACGACACCCTGGAATCGGACATGACCGAAGCGGTCGCCGCCATCGCCGCCCTTGACGCCGTGGTCATGACGCCGCGTATCATTCGCATTGAAGACCTGTAGTCCGAATAAAAGAATGACGAGGATCCGTCCGTGACCGATGCCGTGACCGACCGCAACCTGGCCCTTGAGGCCGTCCGCGTGACCGAGGCCGCCGCCGTGGCGGCCATGGCTCATCTGGGCGGCGGCGACGAGCGCGCCGCCGACGAAGCCGCCGTGAAGGCGATGATGGACAGCCTGGACACCCTGATGGTGGACGGCACCGTGCGCATGGGCGAGGGCGAGGACGGCGAGGTCGAAGACCTTTTCACCGGCCAGAAGCTCGGCACTGGCGGGGCGCCCAAGGCCGACGTCGCCGTGCTGGCGCTTGAGGGCAAGTCGATCATCGCGCGCGGTGGCTACAACGCGCTGTCGGTCATCGCCCTGGCCCAGGACGGCGGCTTTCTCTCCGTGCCCAACATCTACATGGAAAAGATCGCCGTCGGCCCGGATTTGCCCAAGAACATTGTCGACCTGGACGCCGATCCGGCGGAAAACCTGGCGGCGCTCGCCAAGGCCAAGAAGGTCAAGGTATCGGACCTCGTGGTCTGCATGCTCGACCGGCCGCGCCACGCGCAGATCGTCGCCAAGGTGCGCGAGGCGGGGGCCCGCATTCGCCTGATTCTCGACGGTGACGTGTCCGGCGTGGTCGCCACGGCCCTGCCGGGCTCGGGCGTCGATATCTTTCTAGGCAGCGGCCGGGCGACCCAGGGCGTGCTGGCCGCCGCCGCGTTGCGCGGCCTGGGCGGGCAGATGCAGAGCCGCCTGATCGTGCGCAACGACGACGAGACGGCGCGCCTGCGCAAGGCCGGGGTCGATGATCCGGCCCGCAAGTACGACATGACCGACATGGCGTCCGGCAACGTCACCTTCGCCGCCACCGGCGTGACCACGGGGCCCATGCTGTCCGGCGTTCAGTTTCCCGGTCGCGGCATGGCGACCACCCATTCGCTCGTCGTGCGCTCCAAGACGCTGACGCTGCGCTATATCGAAGGACACCATCATGTGTCCAAGCTCTCTCGCAGGTCCTGACATCGGGACAGCGGATCATCCGCGGCATGACGGGGCCGAAACGGCCCGGGTTCTCGGCGTCGCGCGCTCACTGACCGGGCGGCAGTGGCTGGAGCGGCCCGTCGATCCGCGCACCGTGCAGACCTTCGTGCAACGCTGGGAGCTTTCCGAACTGACGGCCCGCGTGCTGGCCGGGCGCGGCATCGGCGTGGAGGACGTGCCGGGGTTCCTGGCGCCGACCCTGCGCGATCTATTGCCCGACCCGGACCGTTTCCTCGACATGGGGCAGGGCGCCGAACGCCTAGCCGGTGCGATCATGCAGAACGAATGCATCGGCATCTTCGGCGACTACGACGTGGACGGGGCGACCTCGTCGGCGTTGTTGAGCCGCTTCGTGCGGGCCGTGGGCGGACGCACGGCGGTCCATATCCCCGACCGCATCAAGGAAGGCTATGGCCCCAATACGGCGGCCATCCTGGGGCTGAAGGACAGCCACGGGGCCTCCGTCGTGGTCACGGTGGATTGCGGCACCCTG
>DNMS01000076.1:5765-7055 GCA_003488105.1 Rhodospirillaceae bacterium | reverse complement strand
GACTGAAGGACAACCACGGGGCTTCCGTCGTGGTCACGGTTGATTGCGGCACCCTGGCCTTCGAGCCCCTGGCCGCTGCCCGTGACGCCGGCATCGACGTGGTCGTGGTCGACCACCACACGGCCGAGGCCGACCTGCCCAAGGCCGAGGCCGTCATCAACCCCAACCGCCTGGACGAGACGGCCGGATACGGCCAGTTGGCCGCCGTCGGCGTGACGTTCCTTCTGGTCGTCGCCATCAACCGGGTGCTGCGGGGCGCCGGCTGGTACACGTCGCGGCCCGAGCCGGACCTGATGCAATGGCTCGACATGGTCGCCCTGGGCACGGTCTGTGACGTGGTGCCGTTGACCGGAATTAACCGTGCTTTGGTTACGCAAGGCATGAAAGTCATGGCCGGACGGCGAAACTTGGGCCTGCGGGCGCTTGCCGACGTGGCCGGGGTGGACGAAGCGCCGACCGCCTATCATCTGGGATTCGTCATGGGGCCCCGGGTCAATGCCGGCGGGCGGGTCGGCGAATCGGACCTGGGATACCGGCTGATGACGACGGAGCACGAGGACGAGGCCTGGCATCTGGCGCGCAAACTGGATGCCTTCAACCGCGACCGCCAGACCATCGAGGGGGCGGTGCTGCAAGGTGCCATGGCGCAGCTTGAGGACGCCGGCGGCGGCAGCGCCAACGCCATGGGTTCCGTGGCCTTGGCCCATGGCGACGGCTGGCATCCGGGGGTCATCGGCATCGTCGCGAGCCGCCTGAAGGAGCGCTACAACCGGCCGGCCTGCGTCATTGCGTTTAATGGCGGCGGGGACGGCGATCTCGGCGTCGGCTCCGGCCGATCGGTCAAGGGCGTGGACTTAGGCGCCGCCATCATCGCCGCGCGCCAGGCGGGCCTGATCGTCAAGGGTGGCGGCCATGCCATGGCGGCGGGGTTCACCGTGGCGCGCGACCGGCTGGCGGCGTTCCGCGCCTTTCTCGATGACCGGGTGGCCGCCCATGTGGCGGAAGGCGGCATCCTGCCGACGCTGTACTTGGACGGTGGTCTCCGCCCCGACGGGGCGACCGAGGCCCTGGTCGAGGAAATCGCCCTGTTGGGCCCCTTCGGGGCCGGCAATCCGGAACCGCGCTTCGTCATGCCGCACGTGCGCCTGACCTATGCCGACCGGGTCGGTGAGAATCACGTGAAGTGTTCTGTTGCGAAGGTCAGCCGGGGGGCGCTTGAAGGCATCGCTTTCCGGGCCCTCGATTCCGATCTCGGGCCGGCATTGTTGAACCATGACGGACGCCTGATGC
>DNMS01000076.1:3858-5578 GCA_003488105.1 Rhodospirillaceae bacterium | reverse complement strand
GATGCACCTGGCGGGACGCCTGCGTTTCAACAACTGGAACGGCCGAACCACGGTGCAATTCCAGATCGAGGACGCCCAGCCGGCGGGCGGATGACGATTATTGAAAAAGTCTCCTTGATTTTGCGTCTTGGGCCGTATACCAAGTGCGCCTTCGGGCCATGGGCCACAGCGTCCCCATCGTCTAGCCCGGCCTAGGACACCTCCCTTTCACGGAGGAGACAGGGGTTCGAATCCCCTTGGGGACGCCAATTTTCTGAAGATAAATCCGACACGTAATTCATTGCACCGGACCCGGTTTCCGGTTGCAATGGTGTGTGGGAAGAGGCACCGCGGGTTTTTGCGGTGATTTGGGAGTGGGTTTTGTGAACGACGCGTTCAGCGCCGAGGAACTACCCGTCGACCCGTCGACGTTTACGGGCGATTTTGCCTGGCTTCACGGCTATTGGGCAGCGCGCGCGGGTGCGAACGGCATGCCCGCCTGGGCCGATATCCGGCTTGTCGAGTTTCCCGCCACGGTTTTACCCTGGCTGGTCGTCATGGATGTGGTCGCGGACCATCGCAGCTTCGTGTTTCGCTATTGGGGCACGGAGCGCACCAACCTGCAGGGTGTCGACATGACCGGCAAGTCGGTGAAGGAATTGAAAATTCCGGGTCTTGCCGATGCCATGCTGCACCAGAACGAACGTGCCGTGGCGGCGCGCGCGCCCATTCTCTACCTTAACCGCTTCACAGCCCCCTCGGGCCGGACCGTGCAGTACGAGGCGCTCCGCCTGCCGGTGACGGACGGCGGGGAGCGGGTGGGAAAGGTGCTGGCCCTCAGCCGCTATATCGAGGATCAGGAGGCTACCTTTCTGAATGAGGACGGGGGGCCTCAGCCCGTTTGATCGGCTCGGCCTGGCGGGGCAAAATCCCTGGTATCGGCGGCGGGGGTCTGGCATATGTTCTTAGCCGGCCGGCTCCCCAATAATGAAATCAACCAAGAGGGATACAATGGGTAGCGAAAGACTGACACTCGCCCATTTCCTGTACGAAGACGTCCGTAACGAACCGAAGGCGACGGGCGAGCTTGCCTCGCTGATCAACGACATCGCGGCGGCCTGCAAGGCCGTGGCCAGTCTGGTCAATCACGGCGATCTCGCGGGCAACCTGGGTGGGGCCGTCGGTCAGAACATTCAGGACGAGACCCAGAAGGAACTGGACGTTCTTGCCAACGATACCTTTCTCGCCTGGACCCGCCGTGGCGGGCAGTTGACGGCTCTGGCGTCCGAGGAACTGGAAGACCCCTACATCATCCCGATGGACGAACCGCGCGGAAAATACCTCCTGGTGTTCGATCCGCTGGACGGGTCATCCAACATCGAAATCAACGGCCCCGTGGGCACGATCTTCTCCATCCTGCGCTCACCCGATCCGACGCGCCTGGCGACCAAGGAAGATTTCTTGCAGCCCGGGCGCAATCAGATCGCCGCCGGATACGTTCTGTATTCCGCGTCCACGACCATGCTGCTGACGCTTGAGGGCAAAGGGGTCTCCAAGTTCACCCTGGACCCCAACGTCGGTGAATTCGTGCTGGTCGAGCGCGACATCCAGGTGCCGGTTCAGGCCAAGGAATTCGCCATCAACGCGTCGAACCAGCGGTTCTGGGACGCACCGGTCGCGCGTTATGTCGGGGAATGCCTGGCGGGCAAAACCGGCCCCCGCGGCCGCGACTTCAACATGT
>DNMS01000076.1:0-3831 GCA_003488105.1 Rhodospirillaceae bacterium | reverse complement strand
TGCGTTGGGTCGCCGCCATGGTTGCCGACGTGCACCGCGCGATTTCGCGCGGCGGTGTGTTCATGTATCCGGTCGACGAGAAATGCCGGGAAAAGGGCGGGCGCCTGCGCCTTCTCTACGAAGCCTCGCCCATGGCCATGATCATCGAACATGCCGGCGGGCGGGCGACAACGGGCCTGTGCCCGATTCTCGACATGGTGCCGACGGACATCCACCAGCGCGTTCCGGTAATGATGGGCTCGGCCGAGGAAGTTGAAATCCTCGAACGCTATCACGCCGAGGCGGAAGCCGACGCCAACGCCGCCCCCGCCAGCCGCGCCGGTGCGGCGGAGTAGCCCGATCCCCTAACGCCGAGGGATCAGAACTCGTCCTTAACCTGATTAATCAGCTGATGCAGGCCGGCCGCCGGTTCGGGCTGGGCATGCTGCCCGCCGTGGACCTGGGCGTAATATTCCAGCATGTGGTGGAATTCTTCGGTGATTTGGCCCTCGGCGATGGCTTCCGGGTCCGTATGCTGGGCGACGAAGGCGGAAAAGTTGGCCGCTGCATGGCGCAGGCCTTCGGCGATGACCTCGGGCGGCAGGCCGCTTTCCAGGCGCGTGTTGGCGACATTGATGATCTGGTTGGCGATCTGCACGCTCAGCGTATGATCGTCGTCGCCGTGGTCATGGCCGCAATCGGGGCCGTGGACATGCCCGTGATGGTGATGATCGTGGTCGTCGTGGTTGGCCATGGCCTTTGTCCCTTCGTCTGTGGCGCAGCGTCGCGTCTTGGCGCCTGCTATAGCACATCACCGGGGAGGCTGGCACTCCGATCCGCATGATCGAGCCGTCCTCGGTTCATATTGCAATGTGCTGAGATAAGGCAGTACCTTCGACGGAACGAAACGCGCATCGAAATGGGCGAGGAAACAGGCATGAGCGCGGACACCGGATCCTACCGGCTGATTACCCGGCCCGATTTCGACGGCGTCGTCTGCGGCGCGCTGTTCATGGAGCAGGACATGATCGACTCAGTCATGTTCGCCCATCCCCGCGACATGCAGCACGGCAAGATCGAGGTCTCCCGCGAGGATATCACCACCAACCTGCCCTATGTGCCGGGCGTGCATCTGTGTTTCGACCATCACGTGTCCGAATCGGAACGCGTGGGCCCGATGGAAAACCATATCATCGACCCCAAGGCGCCCTCGGCGGCGCGGGTGGTCTATGACCATTACGGCGGCAAGGACACCTTTCCCCTGGTCGACCCGGCCTTGATCGACGCCGTCGACAAGGCCGACGCGGCCCAGTTCACGGAAGAGGAAATCCTCGCCCCCGACGGCTACACGCTGCTCAACTTCATCCTCGACGGGCGCACGGGGTTGTCGCGCCTGCGCGATTTCGCGATTTCCGAAGAACAGTTGATGATCGACATGATGACCTATTGCCGCCATCACCCGGTCGAGGAAATCCTGCAGATCCCCGACGTGGCGGAGCGCGTGCGCACCTACATCCTGAACGAGGAATTCGCCGAACTGCAGATCAAGCGCTGCGCCGAGGTCACGGACAACGTGGTCAAGGTCGACCTGCGCGGCGAGGACACGCTGTATACGGTCAACCGCTTCCTGGTCTATGCGCTCTACCCCGAATGCGACATTTCGGTCCATCTGACCAATCTGGCGGACCGCGGCTTGGTCGAAATCGCCGTGGGCAAGTCGATCCTTGATCGCGGTAACAAGACCAACGTGGGCTCGCTCTGCCTGAAATACGGCGGCGGCGGCCATGCCGCCGTGGGCACCTGCCAGGTCGAACCGGACCACGCCGACCGTGTGGCCAAGGAAATCGTCGCCGCCGTGCGCGGCAAGTAATCCAACTCATTCACCGTGAAGAATCAAAAACGTTAGGGAGTTCCCATGACCGCGCCGTTCCAGATCGACCGCATCGACCATTTCGTCCTCACCGTCGCCGACGTGGACAAGACCTGTGCGTTTTACGGAAAGGCGCTGGGCATGACGCGGGAAGACTTCGAAGCTCGGCCCGGCGACATCCGCTCGGCGCTGATCTTCGGGCGCAACAAGATCAACCTGCACCCGTTCCCGAGCCCCTACGAGCCCAAGGGCGTGAACCCGGTGACCGGGGCGGGGGACTTTTGCCTGATCACGGAAACCCCCATCGCCGACGTGATGGCGCATCTGGAAGGCCTGGGCGTCGAGATCGAGGTCAAACCGTCCAAGCGCACGGGCGCCCTGGGGGAACTCAACTCCATCTACTTCCGCGACCCGGATGGCAATCTGGTGGAAGTATCCAACTACGTCTAAGCGGATTGTCGCGCACTTTCTAATACGTCATGGCCGGGCTTGACCCGGCCATCCACATTGGCCCCCGGGTTAAGCTCGGGGGTGACGGGTTATATGGGCGGACAGGCGGGGAGACTCAGCCCGCGAGTGCCTTGTCCAAATCCCGGATCAAATCCGCCGCCGTCTCCAGCCCGACCGATAGGCGCACCACGTCCGGCCCCGCACCGGCGGCGATCTGCTGGTCTTCGGTCAGTTGCCGGTGGGTGGTCGAGGCGGGGTGGATGATCAGGGATCGCGTGTCGCCCACGTTGGCGAGGTGGGAGAACAGGTCCACGGTCTCCACACACTTGATCCCGGCCGCGTAGCCGCCCTTGAGCCCGAAGGTGAACACGGAGCCCGCGCCCTTCGGCAGGTACTTCTTGGCGAGCGCGTGCCAGGGGCTGGATTTCAGGCCCGCGTAGGACACCCAGGAAACGGCCGGATGGCCTTCGAGGAATTCGGCGACCGCCTGGGCGTTCTGAACGTGGCGGTCCATGCGCAGCGCGAGCGTTTCCGTCCCGGTGATGGTCAGGAAGGCGTTCATGGGCGCCATGGAAGGGCCGAAGTCGCGCAGGGCGACGGCGCGGGCCTTCATGGTGAAGCCGAAGTCGCCAAAGGTCTCATGGAACGTCAGGCCGTGATAGGCCGGATCGGGCGTGCACATGCCGGGGAACTTGCCGGACGCGGCCCAGTCGAATTTGCCGGATTCGATCACCGCCCCGCCCATGGAATTGGCATGGCCCGACAGAAACTTGGTCGTCGAATGAACGACGATGTCGGCCCCCCAGTCGAAGGGCCGCAGCAGATAGGGGGTCGCCAGCGTGTTGTCGACGATCAGGGGAATGCCCGCCGCATGGGCGATTTCGGCGACCGGTTCCAGATCGACGACGAGCCCGCCCGGATTGGCGAGCGCTTCGAGGAAGATGCACTTGGCGCCCGGATAGTCGGCGAGGGCGCGCTGAAATTCTTCCGGCGTCGGATCGACGAAATGGCAGGTCCAGCCGAGTTTTTTGAACGAATGGCCGAACTGGGTGATGGAGCCGCCATAGAGGTTCTTCGACGCGATGAAGCTGTCGCCCGGTTCCAGCAGCGTGAACATGGTGAGGAACTGCGCCGCATGGCCCGAGGCGGCGCAGACGGCGGCGCGCCCGCCTTCCAGGTTGGCGAGGCGTTCCTCCAGCACCGAAACGGTGGGGTTGGTCAGCCGGGAATAGATGAAGCCGAAGGTCTGCAGGTTGAACAGGTCGGCCGCGTGCTCCGCACTTTCGAACACATAGGACGTGTTCTGATGGATCGGCGTGACCCGGGCCCCGGTTTCCGCGTCGGGGCGGGCCCCGGCGTGGATGGCGCGGGTTTCGAACCCGAATTCATGGGGGGCGTTGGATTTGTCCTTGCTGTCGGTCATGGCGTCAGCGCTTCGGCCGCTTGGCGGAAATGACGCCGGAATTGACGCCGCACCAGCCCAGTTCGCCGAACAGCCGCCCGTATTCGATCTTGGGGCAGCGGTCCATGAT
>DNMS01000159.1 GCA_003488105.1 Rhodospirillaceae bacterium | reverse complement strand
TCCATGACCTTCTTGACCTCGGCGTTCGACGGCCAGATGTCCTTCAGATAGACGTCCTTGCCGTCACGGTCCTGGCCGATCGGGTCGGTCAGCAGGTCGATGTTGATGTTACCGGCCAGCGCATAGGCGACGACCAGCGGCGGCGAGGCCAGATAGTTGGCCCGGGTCAGGGGATGCACCCGGCCTTCGAAGTTGCGGTTGCCGGACAGCACGGCGGCGACGCAGAGGTTCTGTTCCTCGATCACCTCGTGGATGTCTCCCGGCAGGGGGCCGGAGTTGCCGATGCAGCTGCCGCAGCCGTAACCGGCCAGGTTGTAGCCGATGGCATCCAGGTGTTCGGTCAAGCCGCCGGCGTTCAGATAGTCGGTGACGACCTGGCTGCCGGGGGCGAGCGAGGTCTTGACCCAGGGCTTCTTGGTCAGGCCGCGTTCGTTGGCCGCCTTGGCGACCAGACCGGCGGCGACCATCACCGCCGGGTTCGACGTGTTGGTGCAGCTGGTGATGGCGGCGATGACGATGGCGCCGTCGGACAGGTCGAAATCACAATGCGACACGTGGATGGTTTTCTGCGTATCGCGGCCGCCGGAGATTTCCTTGAAGTTGTCTTTGAAGGACGACGCGGCGTCGGTCAGCTTGAGACGGTCCTGGGGTCGCTTCGGGCCGGCCAGGGACGGCACCACGGTGCCGATGTCCAGTTCCAGGGTGTCCGTGTAGACGGGATCGGGCGTCGAGGAATCGCGCCACATGCCCTGGGCCTTGGCATAGGCTTCGACCAGGGCGACGCGATCAGCATCGCGGCCGGTGAAGATCAGGTAGTCGAGGGTCGCCTGGGTGACCGGGAAGAAGCCGCAGGTGGCGCCGTATTCCGGGGCCATGTTGGCGATGGTCGCCTGATCGGCCAGGGACAGGTGATCCAGGCCGTCGCCGTAGAATTCGACGAACTTGCCGACCACGCCCTTCTTGCGCAGCATTTCCGTGACCGTAAGCACCAGGTCCGTGGCGGTCATACCTTCGGCCAAGGCGCCGGTCAGCTTGAAGCCGACAACCTCGGGGATCAGCATGGACACGGGCTGGCCAAGCATCACGGCCTCGGCCTCGATGCCGCCGACGCCCCAGCCCAGGACCGACAGGCCGTTGACCATGGTGGTGTGGCTGTCGGTGCCGACGCAGGTGTCCGGATAGGCGATGGTCTTGCCGTCGACCTCGGTCGTCCACACGACCTGGGCCAGATATTCCAGGTTGACCTGATGGCAGATGCCGGTGCCCGGCGGCACCACGCGGAAATTGTCGAAGGCGCCCTGGCCCCATTTCAGGAATTCATAGCGTTCCTGGTTACGCTCGAATTCCAGCGCAACGTTCTCCGCGAACGCGGTCGGGGTGCCGGCATTGTCGATCATCAGGGAATGGTCGATAACCAGATCGACGGGGGAAAGCGGGTTGATCTTGGCCGGATCGCCGCCCAGGATGTTCATGGCGTCACGCATGGAGGCTAGGTCGACCACGGCGGGAACGCCGGTGAAGTCCTGCATCAGCACGCGGGCCGGGCCATAGGCGATTTCGTGGTCGGATTTGCGGGTGTCGAGCCATTTGGCGACCGCCTTCACGTCATCGACCGTCACCGTGCGGCCGTTTTCACGGCGCAACAGGTTTTCCAGCAACACTTTCAGCGAGAACGGCAGCCGTCCGACGGCGCCGATGCCGGCCGCTTCCGCAGCCTCCAGCGAGAAATAATCGTATTCCTTGCCGCCGACCGAAAGGGTGCGGCGGGTTTTAAGGGTATCTTGGCCGGTGATGGACATATGGGGAACCTCCGCTTGGCGCTCGCGCATGATATGCGCATGCTGGACTTAGCACTAATCCCCCTTCTGTCTATAGCTATGGTGCGCCGTGGGTCAGGTCAACCAGGAAGCGGACAACTCTTCACGCCCACGCAAGGGCGGAGGGCAAATCCGAGCCCCTTATCAGGAGCCCTCTGCGGTGAAGGTTTCTATTGGCGTTTACGTTTAATCACCCAAGCGGAGCGATAAGGAGGATTTTCCAGGCCAATCGCTCTGTTTTCGTCTGATCCCGGCATGGCCGCTTATTCGGAATGAAACCGGGCTAAACCCTAGCATATCAAGCGATTGGATTCACCTTGCAAGCCGAACTAGGCTAAACTAAACCATCCCCGGCGTCTTTTCGGCGTGATCGTCCACCCGATCCGCCGTTGATTTGTCGAGAACACCCAGGATCGCGGAGCAATCATGAGCTTGTACACGGATTATTTGGCCGAAATCGCAGAACGTAAAAAGCAGGATTTGCATCCGAAACCGATCGAAGACAGCGCGCTTGTCAAAGAACTGATCGCGCAGATCAAGGACATCGGGAACGCGCATCGGGAAGACTCGCTGAAGTTCTTTATTTACAACACGTTGCCGGGAACGACGAGCGCTGCCGGCGTCAAGGCGGCCTTCCTGAAAGAGATCATTCTCGGCCAGGCCGACGTCAAGGAGATCACGCAGGACTTCGCGTTCGAGCTTCTTTCGCACATGAAGGGCGGGCCGTCGGTCGAGGTATTGCTGGATTTGGCGCTGGGCGACGATGCCGACATCGCCAAGGCCGCGGCCGACGTTCTGAAAACGCAGGTTTTCCTGTACGACGCGGACACGGACCGCCTGCAAGCGGCCTACAAGGCCGGAAACCCGGTTGCCAAGGATATCCTGCAAAGTTACGCCGATGCCGAATTCTTCACCAAGTTGCCGGAGATTGAGGACAAAATCGACGTCGTGACCTACGTCGCGGCGGAAGGCGATATCTCCACCGACCTGATGTCCCCGGGCGCCGAGGCGCATTCCCGCGCCGACCGGGAACTTCACGGCAAGAGCTTCATCACGGAAAAAGCCCAGAAAGAGATCCAGGCGCTGAAGCTCCAGCATCCCGGCAAGCGCCTGATGCTGATCGCCGAGAAAGGCACCATGGGCGTCGGCTCGTCGCGCATGTCCGGGATCAATAACGTGGCACTCTGGATGGGCGAGCAGGCCAGCCCCTACGTGCCGTTCGTCAACATCGCGCCGATCGTCGCCGGCACCAACGGTATTTCGCCGATCTTCCAGACCACGGTGGGCGTCACCGGCGGCATCGGCGTGGACCTTAAGAACTGGGTCAAGAAAGTGGACTCGGACGGCAATGCCATCATCAACAACGACGGCAGCCCCGTGCTGGAGGAAAAATACTCCGTCGCCACGGGCACGACCCTGACCATCGATACGAAAGCCAAGAAGCTCCTGAACGAAGACGGCACCGAAGAACTGGCCGACGTTTCGAAGGCCTTCTCGCCGCAATCGATTGAGTTCATGAAGGCCGGCGGCTCCTATGCCATCGACTTCGGCAAGAAACTCCAGATCTTCGCCGCCGAAACCCTGGGCGTGGATCCGAAACCGGTGTTCGCGCCCGCCAAGGTGGTTTCCCACCCGGGCCAGGGCCTGACCGCGGTCGAGAAAATCTTCAACAACAATGCCGTGGGCGTTCCGGAAGGAACCGTTCTGCACGCCGGTTCCGACGCCATGGTGAAGGTCAACATCGTCGGATCGCAAGACACGACCGGCCCGATGACCGTCCAGGAGCTGGAGGCCATGGCCGCGACCGTGATCTCCCCGATTCTGGACGGCGCCTACCAGTCCGGCTGTCACACGGCTTCCGTGTGGGACAACAAAGCGCAGGCCAATACGCCCAAGCTCATGGCCTTCATGAACAAGTTCGGGCTGGTCACCGGCCGCGACCCGAAAGGCGTCTACCCGGCCATGACGGACGTCATCCATAAGGTTCTGAACGACATCACCATCGATGATCGGGCGATCATCATCGGCGGGGATTCGCACACCCGGATGTCCAAAGGCGTCGCCTTTGGGGCCGACTCAGGCACCGTTGCGCTGGCGCTGGCCTTGGGCATGGCGAACATCACCGTTCCTGAATCCGTTAAAGTGACCTTCAAAGGCAAGATGGCCGACCACATGGATTTCCGGGACGTGGTCCACGCGACCCAGGCCCAGATGCTGGCCCAGTTCGACGGGGAAAACGTATTCCAGGGCCGGATCATCGAAGTGCACATCGGCACGCTGCTGGCGGACCAGGCCTTCACCTTCACCGACTGGACCGCTGAGATGAAGGCCAAGGCGTCGATCTGTATTTCCAATGATGAAACCCTGATCGAGTCCCTGGAAATCGCCAAGTCCCGCATCCAGATCATGATCGACAAGGGCATGGAAATCCCGTCAGGGATGCTTCAAGGGCTGATCGACAAGGCGGACAAACGCATCGCGCAAATCAGATCCGGAGAGCAGCCCGCGCTGCGCCCGGACGACAACGCCAAATACCATGCGGAAGTCGTCGTCGACCTGGATCAGATCAACGAGCCGATGATCGCCGACCCCGACGTCAACAATATCGACGTGGCGAAACGCTATACCCACGACACCATCCGCCCGATTTCCTATTACGGCGGCAACAAGAAAGTCGATTTGGGCTTCGTCGGTTCCTGCATGGTGCACAAGGGTGACCTGAACATCGTCGCGCAGATGTTCCGGAACCTGGAAAAGGCCAACGGCAAGATCGAGTTCAACGCCCCCCTGGTTGTCGCCCCGCCGACCTACAACATCGTTGATGAGCTGAAGGCGGAAGGCGACTGGGAAATCCTGCAAAAATACGCCGGGTTCGAGTTCGACGACACGTCCCCCAAGACCGAGGCGCGTAAAGCTTACGAGAACACCCTTTATCTGGAGCGTCCCGGGTGCAACCTTTGCATGGGCAACCAGGAAAAAGCGGAAAAGGGCGATACGGTCATGGCGACGTCGACCCGCCTGTTCCAGGGCCGGGTCGTGGCGGACTCCGACGAAAAGAAAGGGGAATCGCTGCTGGCGTCGACCCCGGTCGTGGTGTTGTCGACGATCCTCGGGCGGACACCCAGCGTTGACGAGTACAAGTCCGCGGTGGATGGCATCAACCTGACCAAGTTCACGCCGCCGCTGGCGTAAATATCGATCGGGTTCGCGGCACCGTTATTGGCCGAGAATTAGAATGGGAGCTTGCGCCCCGGTGAGATGCGTCGACGTCCTGAAACGCATCTCACCCGGCGCTCCCTGAATTCGGCGCTGCCGCCGGCGCGCTAAGCGCAGCGGCACCTCCCCTTTCTTCATATCCATTGCATGCGATGATCTGCACGGCATCAACGGGGATGATTGTCCCCGCATCGGCCCCGTCGGACCGTAAGATGACGTAGCGTCAACTGCGAAAACTCATACATGCCTGTTCGGTGCCGGGACATTTCGGCTTGCGTCTTTCGGGGCAATCTGCATCCTATTTCCCCATAGCGCTCGACAAGAGGCGTCGACCATAAAAAAATCCTAAAGCACATCTGACTTAAGAAGGCTGAGGATTTACAGGGAGACATCGATGTCCGGCGATCATGCGGCGGGCCTAGACACTTTTCCCAAACTGTTGGCCGCGAACGCGCGCATCCGGGGGGGCAAACCCGCAAGCCGCGAAAAAGATTACGGGATCTGGCAGACCTGGACATGGTCCGAGGTCGCCGACGAGGTCCGCGCACTCGCCTGCGGTCTGGCAGCATTGGGATTCAAGCGGGGCGACCGGTTGGCCATCATCGGCGACAACCGGCCCCATCTGTACTGGTCCATGCCGGCGGCCCAGGCCGTGGGCGGCGTGCCGGTGCCGATCTATCAGGATTCCGTCGCCGACGAGATGCAGTACGTGCTGGCGCATGCGGAATGCCGTTTCGCCGTGGTCGAGAACCAGGAGCAGGTCGACAAGCTGCTGGAGATCAAGGACCGCCTGCCGCTGTTGGAAACGATCATCTATCATTTCCCCCGCGGCATGCGTCATTACACGCAGGATTTTCTCCATCTCTACGCCGACGTCCAGGCAAAGGGCCGCGCCTTCGACGCGGCCACTCCCGGCTTCTACGACGGCGAGGTCGCCAAGGGCGCCGGCGGGGATCTGGCCATCATGGTCTATACCTCGGGCACCACGGGACGGCCCAAGGGCGTCATGCTGAGCGCCGACAACCTGATCGAGACGGCGCGCAACGCCGCCGACTGGGAAGGCCTGACGGATGACGACGAAATGCTGGCCTATCTGCCCATGGCCTGGGTCGGCGACCATATTTTCTCGGTCGCCCAGGCCTTCACCCACGGGTTCTGCGTCGCCTGTCCGGAAAGTGCCGAAACGGTGCTGCAGGATCTGCGTGAAATCGGCCCGACCTATTTCTTCGCGCCGCCGCGCATCTTCGAAAACATCCTGACCACGGTGATGATCCGGATCGAGGACGCGGCCCCCTGGAAACAGCGCATGTTCCATTATTTCATGGACCTGGCCAGCCGGGTCGGGCGCGACATCCTGGACGGCAAGCCGGTCCCTTTCGCGGACCGCGTGAAATACCGGCTGGGTGAATTCCTGGTCTATGGGCCGCTCAAGAACGTTCTGGGCCTGACGCGCATGCGGCTGGGCTATACGGCGGGTGAGGCCATCGGCCCCGACATCTTCGATTTCTACCGCTCGCTCGGCCTGAACCTGAAACAGCTGTACGGCTCGACCGAGGCCTCGGTGTTCATCACCATTCAGCCCAACGGCGACATCCGCTCCGATTCCGTGGGCGTGCCGGCCCCGGGGGTCGATATCCGCATCGCCGATACGGGCGAGGTCCTGTTCAAGAGCCCCGGCGTGTTCCACGCCTATTACAAGGACGACGATGCCACCGCCGAGACCAAGACCGCCGACGGCTGGGTCCATACCGGCGACGCCGGGTTCCTGGACGCCGACGGACATCTTAAGATCATCGACCGGGCCAAGGACGTGGGCAGGCTGACGGACGGCACGCTGTTCGCACCCAAGTACCTGGAAAACAAACTTAAATTCTTCCCCTTCGTATCCGAAGCCGTGACCTTCGGCGATGGGCGGGACTATGTCGCGGCGTTCATCAACATGGATCTGGAAGCGGTCGGCAACTGGGCCGAACGCCGGGGTCTCGCCTATACGGGCTATACGGATCTGGCCGGCCGGCCCGAGGTTCTGGAACTGGTCGCCGACTGTGTCGACAAGGTCAACGCCGATCTGGCCCAGGACGACAAGCTGGCGGGGTCGCAGATCAAGCGGTTCCTGATCCTGCACAAGGAACTGGACGCCGACGACGGCGAGTTGACGCGCACCCGCAAGGTTCGGCGCAGTGTCATCACCGAACGCTACGGCGACCTGATCGCCGCCCTTTATTCGGACCAGGACCATTGCGAGGTCACGGCGACCGTGACCTTCGAAGACGGCCGCACGGACACCATCCACGCCGATCTGAAAATCCGCGACGCCAAGGTGATCCCACCCGGCGCGGCACAGGCGGCGGCATGAGCGGCACCCGCGGCGCATAGGAGCGAAAGGAACCTGAATGCCGGACGGCCCCCAGACATCCACCGGACGCGTCATCGGCGACGTCATCATGCAGGTGGAGAA
>DNMS01000156.1 GCA_003488105.1 Rhodospirillaceae bacterium | reverse complement strand
CGCGCGGCGAGGCGGTCGATGGCGTCCAGCGCGCGCCCGGCGGCGACGGTGATGTTCAGCCGCGACACCCGTGTCTCGTCGAGGCGGAGTTCCGTGCGGGGCGACACCAGTCCGCCGTTGATGGCTGTCGACAACTGGCCTTCCAAGGCGCGGAGCTGATCGACGATCCGTGCACCCGCGGCCGTGGCGCGGCCGACGGCGGCGGCGGCATCGGTCGCGCGCAGAGTGATGCCCCGGCGCGGGTCGAGGGACAGGCCAAGGGAATCGGGGGGCGGGCGCGACGGCGTCGGCGCGGCCGTTCGCTCAAAGGTAAGCGCGCTGCGCGCACGGTCGACCGCCAGGGCGCTTGACAGGTTCAACTGGGTGGCGACGGCGGCGTTGATGTCCGTGGCCATGGACGTTCCCGGGAGCCGCCCCCCGAGGGGCGGTCCATTCTGGCGGCCGCGGTCCGTTCTGTACGCGGTCCGGGATGACGCGGAACGGCCCGGTCCTCGGGCCGTCCTGGGCTTCAGTCGACGGCTTCAGTGGGCCGTTAGTCTAGCAACAGGGCGGCGTGCCGCCAACCATCACGGCGCCCGGTGTCGCGGTGGAACCTCAGATAATGCCTCTAACATCCTGAATTTTAATGGTTAACAAGATCGGCGGCGGGATTGCGAATCGGGCCGGCCTACTGCGTCGGTAGTTGTCTTGGGCGTGATTCCGCCACTGGTGCGGAACGATTTTGTCTCCCCACGGGCTGTTTTCACCGTGTCGAACAGGCGGCGGGGACATTCGACAGGTGTTCAACGCCGCCGCCTGCTTACATGCGAAGCCTTGGATTATCAGAACGTTAACCAATTTCCCTCAACAATAACCTTGGATTTGGATGCGATCTCGTTGATGCACAAGACCCCGATCGATGAAAATGGTCCCGCTTAACAACGATAGCAGTTGCACGAGGCCGGCGAGCGGGTAAATTCATTGCATCACGGGTATGGACCGGCTTGGCCGGACGGCCTTCCGGCGTCTGCGGAGATCCCGGCGCGGGCCGGGACGACAGACCGGAGGGATGACGCCGGTAGCGAACAGGCATGGGGCAAGGCAATGACCCAGGACATTAAAAAACATTCCTATACCATTCCATGTGCGTCCACGTTCCGTGACGCGGTCATGGATCTGGCGGCCAAACGGCGGGTCAACGTGGGAGATCTGGCGCGTTCGGTCTTGCTGGTCGTTCCGCAAAGCGTCATCGATGAGTTTCCCGATCCGGGCGAGCCGGATCAGCACGACCGCGAAACGGTCATTCTCAAATCCGGCACGGCCAAGGGTCGGCCGTGGCGGCGTAAGCCGCGCCTGCAGGTGCGCATGGCGCCCGGCTTCGAGGTCGAATTCATGCGTCGCGCCCTGGCCATCGCCCTGGCCCTGGATCACGGAGAAACCCGCGTGCTTCTGCATTCCGAGGAAGCCCCGCCGGCGCCGCCGGAAGCAACCGGGCGGGAGGTCGTCGATCCCGAAGAGATCGTTCGCCTGCGCACCATCGTTTCGGTGCTTTCCTTCGACCCCTTGAACGACGGCGTGCGCTCGCGCGAGGATGCGCTATACGTCCTCGGCTTTCCCCCGGGGCGCATCCCCGACGGCGAGACGTTGCGCGCGCGGTTCCGCATGCTGGCGACCATCCACCATCCGGACAGCCCCCATGGCGACCACCGGCGCATGAGCCAGCTCAACAGCGCCATGGATATCCTGAAGCGCGGCGCGGCCTGAGCCGCGAATCCGGCCGACGAGGGGCCGGGCGCATAACCGGTGCGCTTGCGGAATGAAAACCGCTGTCCTCTCGGCCTGAATCGAATGGTCGACGCGCCATTTTTTCTTGAGGCGGTCCGGTCGTTATGGCCTCATGCCGGCCAAGGACGACACAGTCCGCCCCTGCCGCCCGGCAGCGGCGGACCAACGACATTCAGGACAAGATCATGCGACTAAAAGACAAGGTGGCGCTGGTAACGGGCGCCGGATCAGGCTTTGGCGAAGGTATCGCCCACCGTTTCGCCGAGGAAGGGGCGCGGGTCGTCGTCGCCGATATCGACGGGGCGGCGGCCGAGCGGGTGGCCAAGGACATCCAGGCACGGTCGTTCCAGTGCGATGTTTCGAACAGCGATCAGGTCAAGGCCATGGTTGAGGCCACCGTCGGCTGGCACGGCCGCCTCGACATCCTGGTCAACAACGCCGGCATCGCGCAGAAGCGAGGTCCCATGCTGGATGTCAGCGAGGCCGACTTCGACCGAATCTATGCCGTCAACGTGAAGAGCATCTATCTCGCGGCCGTCCATGCCGTGCCGCAAATGCGGGCCCAGGGCGGCGGCGTGATTCTGAATACGGCCTCGACCGCCGGCGTGCGCCCGCGCCCGGGCCTGACCTGGTACAACGGATCGAAGGGGGCGGTGATCACCCTGACCAAGTCCATGGCCGGGGAACTGGCGGCGGACAAGATCAGGGTCTGCGCGCTCAACCCCGTTCTGGGGGCGACGGGGCTGACCGCCGATTTCATGGGCGGCGACAGCCCGGATTTGCGCGCCCAGTTCAATACCACCATTCCGCTGGGCCGCATGTCGACACCCCAGGACGTCGCCAACGCGGCCCTGTTCCTGGCCTCGGACGAGGCTGAATTCCTGACCGGCGTGTGCCTGGAAGTCGACGGCGGGCGCTGCATCTAGGCATCCACGGCCGGCACAACCACAAACGGGGGAGGACCCATCCATGCCCAACAACAAACCGCGCCTGCTGGTCGCCCGCATCTTCCCGCAAGACGTCATGGACCGTGCCGCCCGCGACTATGACTGCATCGTCAATTCCGAGGACGCCAACTGGTCCGGGAACGACGTGATCGCCCGCGCCGGCGACGTCGATGCGATCCTGACGTCCGCGCGCACCAAATATCCGGCCGAGGTCATCCAGGGCCTGCCGGCGAACGTGCGCATGCTGGCGACCTTTTCCGTGGGCTATGAGCATATCGACCTCGACGCTGCCAAGGCGCGGGGGCTGGTCGTCTCCAACACGCCGGACGTGCTGACCGAGGCCGTGGCCGATATCACCATCCTGTTGCTGCTGGCGGCCTCGCGCCGGGCGCGCGAAGCCTTCGAGATGATTTCCGGCGACAATTGGCTGAACATCGGCGGCTGGAAACCGACCCAGTTCCTCGGCACCGGCGCCCAGGGCAAGGTCCTGGGGATCCTGGGCATGGGCCGCATCGGCCGCGCGGCGGCGGCCCGGGCGCGGGCCATGGGCATGACGATCCACTATCATAACCGCTCGCGCCTCACGCCCGACCTGGAACAGGGGGCGGTCTACCACGACACGCCGCAGTCGCTGTTGAAGGTTTCGCAGTTCCTGTCGATCCATTGCGAATCGACGCCGGAAACCCGCCATCTGATCAACACCGACGGCATCGCCCTGATGCCCGAGGGTGCTGTCATCGTGAACACGGCCAGGGGCGACATCATCGACGACGACGCGCTTATTCCGGCGCTGGAATCCGGGCGCATTGCCGCTGCGGGGCTCGACGTGTTCGCGGGCGAACCGGACGTGGACAAGCGCTACTTCACCACCAAGAACGCGTTCATCCTGCCGCATATCGGCAGTGCGACGGTGGAAACGCGCAACGCCATGGGCTTCCGCGCGCTGGACAATCTGGACGCCTTTTTCAGGGGCGACGCGCCGGTCGACCGCCTAGCCTGATTTCCCCTCTTTGATGGGTGTCACGCGGGGGACTTCTCCCCCTTTCTTCTCATCGTCTCTGTGTCTCAGAGGGTTTTGAACCACAGAGACGGTGAGGCAGTGAGAGGGGGTTTGAGTATCTCCACGCCTGCGGCCCGGACGGGAAATGGCGGGCCAGACATGAAAAACCGCCCAGGGCTTGCGCCGCCGGGCGGTTTTCTTGTTTCCCCAGGGGAGGAAGGGGGCTCGGCTACTCGCGGTTGCCGAAGAACTGCAACATGAAGATGAACATGTTGATGAAGTCCAGGTAGAGCGTCAAAGCGCCCATGATGGCCTTCTTCTCGTGCACTTCCGAATGATCACCTTCGGCGTAGATCGCCTTGATCCGCTGCGTGTCGTAAGCGGTCAGGCCGGCGAAGATCAGCACGCCCAGGATCGAGATCACGAAGTGCAGGCCGCTCGACGCGAGGAAGATGTTGACGACCGAGGCGATCAGGATGCCGATCAGGCCCATGACCAGGAAGGTGCCCATGCCGGACAGATCCTTCTTGGTTGTATAGCCGTAGAGCGACAGGCCCGCGAAGGCAGCCGAGGTGATGAAGAACACCCGGACGATGCTTTCGCCGGTGAAGGCAAGGAAGATGTAGCTGAGCGACAGGCCCATCAGTCCGGCATAGACCCAGAACAGGGTCTGCGCCGTCGCGGCCTTCATGCTGTGGATGCGCGCCGACAGGAAGAACACGAAGCCGAGCGGTGCCAACATGACGACCCAGCGCAGCGCCGTGCCGTGAATCGCATTCATCAGTTCGCCCGAGGTCGAGGCGGCGAAGGCCACCGCACCCGTGAGCGCCAGACCGATGCACATGTAGTTGTAGACGCGCAGCATGTAGCTGCGCAGGCCGACGTCGATGCCGGCGGCAGCGGCCTGCGCATGGTCCATGCGCCCGGTCTGCAGCCGGAACCTATCGTTCTGACCCATAGCCATTGATGTTCTCCTTTTACACTTCCCTAATCGGGTGGCCGTCCTTGTGACATTGGCGGCCCTGCCCGGTGAAACCTGTGAATTTCCCTATGCCTAATATGGCAGCGAATACCGGAAATTCAACTGTTACCGGGGGCGTCACACAGGTTTTACGCACGATTTCGGCGCCGATGTTTCCGTCATTGGTTGCGCAGGTGGGGCATGGCCTTCTGGCCCATGGCCCGCCAGGTCCCGAACAGTCCCATGATCAGGGTCACGGCGAGGCAGAACGCCGCCGTGACGGCGGCGGCGGGCAGATCGAAAACCCAGTCGCTTTTCATCAGGTGGACGACGATACCCCAGGCCGCCGCCGTGCCCACGGCCGCCCCGATGACCGCCGTCAGCAGGCCGAGGGCGCCGTATTCCAGGACATAACCGCCCAGCACCCGGCCGCGCCCGGCCCCCAGGACCTTGAACACCACGGCGTCGTAGACCCGGCGGCGATGGCCGGCGGCGATGGTGCCGGCCAGGACCAGGGCCCCCGCCGCGATGGTGATGGCGGCCACGCCGCGCACGGCCCAGCTGACGCCTTCCATGATGCGCGCGGCGGCTTCCAGGGCCTCGCGCACGCGGATGGCGGAGACGTTGAGGAAGCGGTCGGCGACCGTGCGCTCGATGGCGTCCTCGGCGGATGGCGGGGCTTCGACGGCGGCGATATGGCTGTGCGGTGCCCCTTCCAGGGTGCCGGGCGCGAAGATGATGGCGAAGTCGAAACGCAGCGACCGCCAGTCGATGCGGCGCAGGCTGGCGACGGCGGCGGTCACCGGCCGGCCCAGGATGTTGAGGCTGAGGGTATCGCCCAAACCGATGCCGAAGCCCTTGGCCAGATTGGCGTCGAGCGAGATCAGCGGCGGTCCGGCGTAATCCCGGGGCCACCACTCACCGGCGGTGATCTCGCTGGCGTCGGGCTGCACGGCGGCATAGGTCAGGGCGCGGTCGCCCCGGATCGCCCATTGGCTGTCGGGGGCGATTTCGACCGCATCAACGGGCGTGCCGTTGATATGGGTGATGCGCCCGCGCAAGGAAGGCACGCGTTGCAGGTGGGCGGCGCCCTTGATACCCATCACGGTGGTATCGAATTCGGCGACCTGATCCGGCTGGATGTCCAAAAAGAAGAAGGCCGGGGCCTGTTCCGGCAGGCGTTCGCTGACCTGGCGGGTCATGTTGGCATCGATCAGGGCGACGGCGACCAGTACGGCCAAGCCCAGGCCCAACGACGTGACGACGCTGGGCACCATGCTGTCGGGCCGCCCCAGATTGGCGACGACCAGGCGCAGGCGCGCCCCCGGTGGTCGTTTGCATGCCCGCGCCGCTTGGCCGACGGCCCAGGCGGCGGCGCGCAGCACGGCCAGGAACAGAATGGCCCCGCCGACGAACCAATAGGCGAACCCGCGGTCCGCCGCCGTGGCGATGGTCAGCGCCGCGAGCGCGGCCACGCCCCCGGCCATCAAAATCAGATAGCCGAACCGGGGCCGGCGGCCGGCGGGGGCGACACGGTCGCGGAACAGATCACCCGCCCGGACTTCCCGTGCGCGGGCCAGCGGCCAGAGCGCGAAGGTCGTCGCCGACAGAATGCCGAAGGCCGCCGCCGTCGCCAGGGCGGTGGGATAGAGGCCCGGCTCCGGCGCCACGGGTAGCAGATGGCCGAACGCCACGACACCCAGCCAGGGCAGGCCCGTGCCCAGGACAAGACCCAGCGCCACGCCCCCCGCCGCCAGGATCAGCACCTGGATCAGGTAGATCGTGAAAATCAGCCGCCCGGGCGCACCTAGGCATTTCAGGGTCGCGATGGTGGTCGACCGCTGGTCCAGGTATCCGGCGACGGCATTGGTGATGCCGATGCCGCCGACCAACAACACCGTCAGCCCGACGAAGCCCATGAACAGGGTCAGGCGCTCGACGAAACGGCGCACGCCGGGGGCGGCTTCGTCCGCCGCGCGGATGCGCCAGCCGGCGTCGGGGAATTGTTCACTCAAACCTTCGATAAAGGTGGGGACGGACGTGCCCGGGGGCAGCATCACCCGGTGGTGATAGCGGATCTGGCTGCCCGGCTGCACCAGTCCCGTGGCCGGCAGGGCGTCCAGGGAGACCATGAAGCGGGGTCCGAAGGAAAACACGCTGGCGACGCGATCGGGCTCTTTCTTGATGATGGCGCGGATCTGGAATTCCGCCTCGCCCACGCGGACCCGGTCGCCGACTTTGGCGTCCAGGCGGGTCAGCAGGTTGCCGTCCACGGCCGCTCCCCAGGCGCCGTCCCGGTTTGCCAAAATCTGGCCGAGCGGAAGGGCAGGGTCCGTGATCAGCTTGCCGGCCAGCGGATAGGCGCTGTCGACCGCCTTCAGTTCGGCCAGGGAACGCCGGGCCTGAGGGTCGAGGGGCCGCGCCATGGTGCGCATTTCCACCGTGTCGGCGCGGGCCCGGGCCTGGGTGTCGAGATAGGCCAACTGCGCCGCGTCGGCGGCGCGGTGGGTCAGGCGCAGGTCGACGTCGCCGCCCAGCAGTTTCGTGCCGTCGCGGTCCAACCCGGCGACGAAGGAGCGGGACAGGGAATTCACGGCGGCGATCGCCGTCACGCCCAACACCAGACAGGCCAGGAAAATGCCGAGCCCGCGCAACACCCCGCCGGGCCCGCCCTTGAGGTCGCGCCAGGCCAAGCGCCAGGCAAGGGCGACGCCCATGGAGTCAGTCCCCCGCCATGCGAAGGGCGGTCTGGTCATCGGCGACCAGGCCGTCGCGGATGGTCAGCATGCGCCCGCAGCGTTCAGCCAGGGATTTTTGGTGGGTGACCAGCAGCAAGGTGGTGCCGAGGCGTTCGTGCATGCCGAACAGCAGGTCGATGATCTGGTCGCTGGTGTGTTCGTCCAGGTTGCCCGTCGGCTCGTCCGCCAACAGCAGCTTGGGCGATCCGGCGAAGGCGCGGGCCAGGGCCACGCGCTGCTGTTCGCCGCCCGACAGTTGGCCCGGGTAATGGCTGGTGCGATGGCCCAGGCCGACGGCGGCAAGTTCTTCGGCCGCGCGGTCGAAGGCGTCGCTCCGCCCGGCGAATTCCAATGCCACGGCGACGTTTTCCAACGCGGTCATGGTCGGGATCAGGTGGAAGTCCTGGAACACGATGCCCAGGGTGTCGCGACGGAACCGGGCCAGGCCGTCTTCGTCCAGGGTCGTCAGGTCGTGGCCGGCGACGGCGACCTCGCCGCCCGTCGCCTGTTCCAGGCCGCCCAAAACCATCAACAGCGACGTCTTGCCCGACCCGGAGGGGCCGACAATGCCCAGGGTTTCGCCCGCCCCGACGGTCAGATCAATGCCTTTTAGGATATTGACCTCACCGGCTTCGCTCTCCAGGGTAAGGCGCAGGTCGCGCGTCCGTACCGCGGGCGCCGCCGGGCCGGTCTTTCCATTCGGATGAGCATCCATGCAATCGTTCCGCCGCCGTTTGTCTATCATGGGATATGTGCGTAAGGCCGCGAATGTCAACGCGGCGGCTGTCTTTCTGTTGGCGTTGCTGTGGTTTGCCCCGGCTGTCGATGCGGCCCCGCCGCTGCGTCTGCTCGTGCTGGGCGACAGCCTGACCGCGGGCTACGGGCTGACGGCGGAAGACGGATTCACGGCGCAGCTGCAGGCGGCGCTGAAGGATGCCGGGCGCGACGTCGTGGTCCTGAACGCGGGCGTGTCCGGCGACACCACGGCCGGCGGGCGGGCGCGGATCGGCTGGGCGCTCGGCGACAAGCCCGATGCGGTGATTGTCGAACTGGGCGCCAACGACGGCCTGCGCGGCCTTGATCCCAAGGCGACCTTCGATAATCTGGACGCCATCATTGCGGATATCCGCCGGGCCGGCCTGCCCGTGCTGTTGACCGGCATGTTGGCCCCGCCCAACCTGGGCCGCGACTACGCGGACGATTTCAACGCCGTCTTTCCGCGCTTGGCGGAACAGCACGACGTTCTGTTCTATCCGTTCTTCTTGGCCGGCGTCGCGGCCAAACCGGACCTGAACCAGGACGACGGCATTCATCCCAATCCCAAGGGGGTGCGGGCCGTCGTCGACCGTATTCTGCCCTATGTGCTGGACCTGCTGGCCCAGGCCAAGACGAAAGCGGGGGCGCGGTGAGCGGCTTCAAACATGCCCATGCGGGTGGGGCCGACTGGGCCGAGGTCGCGCGCGACTGTGCCCGTCAGCTCGACCCCATCCCCGAGGGCGCCAACCTGGGCTTTCTCTATGTCACCGATGCGCTGGCCGACGACCTGACGTCGATCCTCACCTTCCTGCGTCAGACTTCGGGCGTCGAGGATTGGGTCGGCACCGTTGGCATGGGCATCTGCGCGGGGGCCCAGGAGTATCATGACGCGCCGGCGGCGGCGGTGCTGCTGGGCGCCTTTCCGGCGGGTTCGTTCCGGGTGTTTCCGGTCCTGCGCGGCGGGCTCGGCGACATGCCGGCGGGGCTGCGCGGCTGGGTCGACGATGGTGCCGCGCCGTTCGCCGTGGTTCACGGCGATCCCTACAACCACCACCTGCCCGAGCTTTTGGAGGAAACCGCGAGCGGCCTGTCGTCGTTCCTGGTCGGCGGGCTGACGGCGTCGCGCGGCAGCGGCCCGCAGATCGCGGGCACGATCGCCAAGGGCGGGGTCTCGGGTGCGCTGTTCGGGCCCCAGGTCCAGGTCGCGACCGGGCTCAGTCAGGGCTGCACGCCCGTGGGCGAACCGCGCCAGGTGACCGAGGCCGAGGACAACATCATCATGTCGATCGACGGCAAGCGCGCACTCGACGTCATGAAGGCCGACATCGGGGAGCTTCTGGCGCGCAATCTGGAACGGGTCGCCGGATACATCCATGCCGCCTTCCCGGTGCCGGGCTCCGACACCCGGGATTATCTGGTGCGCTCGCTGCTGGGCATCGACGTGGACCGCGGCTGGGTCGCCGTCGGCGGCGCGGTCGAGGCCGGCGACCGCGTGATGTTCGTGCGCCGCGATCCGATTTCCGCCGAACAGGATTTGGCCGACATGGTCAACGGCCTGAAGGCGCGCCTGCCGTCCCCGCCCCGGGG
>DNMS01000089.1 GCA_003488105.1 Rhodospirillaceae bacterium | reverse complement strand
CCAAGATGGATTACCTGGACTATCAGGCGCTGGTCGAGGACACCCCCATCGACACGGGCCTGATCACCTTCCGTGATGGCGAGGGCACGCTGATGGGGGCCATGCTGGCCGACCGCCTGGGCGACGGACTGTCTGCGGTCTACAGCTATTTCGACCCGGAACAACCGCGCCGGGGCATGGGCACCTACATGATCCTGTGGCTGATCGACGAGGCCAAGCGTCTCGGTCTGCCCTATGTCTACCTGGGGTTCTGGATCGAGGGCTGCAACAAGATGTCCTACAAGGCGCGGTTCCGCCCGCTCGAGGTCCATACAGCGACCGGTTGGCAGAACTTCGACGATTTCACCGCAACGTCCGGAACTTAGTTCCGCCCGCCCAGCCTAGTCCCGCCCGAAGGTGCCCGAGCGCGGGAAGCCCTTGGGCACGACCAGGCCCGATTGCGCCCGCTTGCCTAGCCATTGCTGATATTCCGGCTCCGTACGCTGGCCGCCCGAGCGCCAGGTCAGGCCCTCGGCGAAGCGCATGGTGGTGACGTCGGCCAACCCACCCTTGTTGTAGCGTTGCAGGATCACGCCCTTGCCGCGGCCCATTTCCGGCAGTTCGTCGATGGGGAAGATCAAAAGTTTGCGGTTTTCGCCGACCACGGCGACGGCATCCGCCCCCTCCATCACTTCCGCGATGGCGGCGGCCTCTTCCCCCGTGCCCAGGTTCAGGACCTGTTTGCCGTTTTTGGTCTGGGCCATCAGGTCATCGGACGGCACGATGAAGCCGCGCCCCTTGTCCGACGCCACGACGTATTTCTTGCCGGTCTGGTAGACTTGCAGCCAGATGGGGTCGTGGCCGTTGGGGATATCGACCATCAGACGCACGGGCTCACCGTGGCCGCGCCCGCCCGGCAGCTTATCGCCGGCAAGCGTATAGAATCGCCCGTTGGTGGCGAACACCAGGAACTTGTCCGTGCTTTGCCCGTGGACCATGAACTTCAGGTTGTCGCCGTCCTTGAACTTGACCTCCGTGCCCGGCTCGACATGGCCCTTGAGGGCCCGGATCCAGCCTTTTTCCGACAGCACGACGGTGATCGGCTCCTTCTCGATCATGGCCTCCAGGGGCACCACGACGGCGGTCGGCGGGCCGGCGATTTCCGTGCGCCGCGCGCCGATTTCGGTCTTCTGGCCGAATGCCTTCTTGGTTTCGGCGATCTCGGCGGCGATCGCCTTCCAACGCTCGCCCTCGTCCTTCAGCAGCGCCTTGATCGCCTTGCCTTCCTTGCCCAGGTCTTCGTTCTCGCGGCGGATTTCGATCTCTTCCAGCTTACGCAACTGGCGCAGGCGCATGTCCAGGATCGCGTTTGCCTGGACCTCGGTCAGGTCGAAGCGTTTCATCAGCACGGCTTTGGGCTCGTCCTCTTCGCGGATGATCTTGATGATCTCGTCCAGATTGAGGAACGCGACCAACAGCCCGCCCAGGACCTCCATCCGCCGCTCGATCTTCTCCAGGCGGAAATTCTTGCGCCGGATCAGAACCTTGTGGCGGTGGTCGAGGAACGCCTGCAGGACCTCGCGCAGGGACATCACGCCGGGCGTGTTGTTGGCGTCCAGCACGTTCATGTTCATGTTGAAGCGGATTTCCAGGTCCGTCTCGCGGAACAGGTGCTCCATCAGGGTTTCCGCGTCGACCGTGCGGCTCTTGGGCTCCAGCACGATGCGCACGTCTTCCGTCGATTCATCGCGCACGTCCTGCAGGATCGGCAGCTTTTTGCCGATAATCAGGTCGGCGATGCGCTCGATCAGCTTGGCTTTCTGGATCTGATAGGGAATTTCCGTGATGACGATCTCGTACTGACCGCGCCCCTGATCCTCGACCTGCCATTTGGCGCGCAGGCGGAAGGCTCCCCTGCCCGTGCGGTATGCCTCGACCACAGCGGCGTGGTCCTCGACCAGCACGCCGCCGGTCGGGAAATCGGGCCCGGGGATGAACTCGCACAGCTTGTCGAAGGTCGCGTTGGGAAACTTGATCAGGTGGATCAGCGCGTCACACAGCTCGCCCGCGTTATGCGGCGGGATATTGGTTGCCATGCCGACGGCGATGCCCGTCGATCCATTGGCCAGAAGGTTCGGGAAATTGGCCGGAAGAACGATGGGTTCTTCCTCTTCCCCGTCGTAGGTCGTGCGGAAATCGACCGTGTCCTCGTCGATGCCGTCAAGCAGCGCCGCCGCGATCTCGGTCAGGCGCGATTCCGTGTAACGCATGGCGGCGGGGTTATCGCCGTCGATGTTGCCGAAGTTGCCCTGGCCGTCGACCAGGGGGTAGCGCACGGCGAAATCCTGGGCCAGACGCACCAGAGCGTCATAGATCGCAAGATCGCCGTGGGGGTGATATTTACCCATCACGTCGCCGACGACGCGGGCGCATTTCTTGTAGCCCGTGGCCGGGTCCAGCTTGAGCTGACGCATGGCGTAGAGCAGCCGCCGGTGCACGGGCTTCAAGCCGTCGCGCACATCCGGCAGCGAGCGCGAGACGATGGTCGACAGCGCATAGGCCAGATAACGCTCGCTCAGCGCCTGGGACAGCGGGGTGTCGCGGATGTCGCCGCCGAAATCTCCGGGGGGCGTGATCGCGGTCATCTCATCGATTCCTTAAAGTTCTTCAAAATTCCGCAGATTTCCGCGCATTTGGGGCGAAACGCCGTAATCCTGCACCAGATATAGTACATTCGGGGGGTGGGCGGTCAATGCGCCGATGGCGACAAATTGGTTATTTTTTCGCCTGGAAGCGTTCCATCAGGCGGTCGCGGGCGGCCAGCCGCCCGGCCCGCCCTTCCAGGGCGTGGCTTTCCAGGAAATAGCCGGTCAGTTTCAGGCCGTCGACCACCTCGGCCGGGGTTTCCGCGGC
>DNMS01000104.1:2913-4115 GCA_003488105.1 Rhodospirillaceae bacterium | reverse complement strand
CCTGGAACGCCACGGCAACCCCAACGTCCTGACCCTGGACAAGGGCACGTCCAAACTGGGCCAGGGGCCGATTTCCCATACCACGCTGATCGAGGTCGAGAAGTTCGGGGGGCAGGCGGAATCTCCGGAGCCCTTCCGGGTCCCGGAGGTGGTGGTCCTGCCCGCCGCCGAATAACCTGCTTAGAGCAGCTTCAACACACCCTTGAGGTCCTTGCCCTGGAAGGTCGGCCCCAGGGCCGGGTCCATGGGCAGGTCGCCGGTGCGGTTGGACCAGTAGCAGGTCATGCCGTAGGCGATGGCCCCGACGACGTCGCCCGCACCTCCGGCCACATGCAGGATATCCTTCGATCCGATGCCGAGCACGCGGGTCGGCAGTTCGTAGACCGAGGGATGGGGCTTGTAGAACCCGGCCGTTTCCGACGACAGCACATGGTCGAAGGCGCCGGGGCCGAACACGCCGGCGACGCTGTCCAATTGGTCCTGGTCGCCGTTGGACAGGATCGCCGTGGCGTAGCCCTTTTTCTTGATCGCCTGCATCACCGCCGGGGCCTCGGGCCAGGGCGTCAGGGTGCCCCAGCCGGCAACCAGTTTCCGCTTCGTCGCCGCATCCACCTTCTTGCCGGACTTGCCGAGCGCATAGTCGAGGCCAATGGCCGTGCAGTCCTTGAACGGCATGCGGCCCTTGCCCAGCGAATTGCTGGCCGCGGCGCGGCTCATCTGCACCTGGCGCCAGGTGCGGGAGAAGGCGGCGGCCTTGTCCTTCCGCATGCCCAGGGTCTGCTGCACGATGGCGGTCAGGCTCGACTGAATGTCGAGCAGGGCGGAAAAGACGTCGAAGGTGACGAGTTTGTAGGGCTGGGTCATGGGGGCTCCTTGGTGTTTCTGCGGTGGCGTTCCGGGCAAAAAGATACCCTCTCCTCGGGCGGAGGAGAGGGTTTAGATGTTCACATATTCGCTATCAGGGTCGTTCAGTCTTAGACCGGGCGCGTGCCGCGGACGGTTGTCCGATGCATGGAACGTTCCTGGCTGAGGTCGTAGTCCGTGGCTCGGTGCATGGTGCAGCGGTTGTCCCACATCACCACGTCGCCCTGATGCCACTTGTGGCGGTAGACGAACTGGTCCTGGGTCGAATGCTCGAACAGATGCTCCAGCAGGTCGCGGCTTTCGTTGTCGCTCATGCCTTCGACGCGCGAGGTGAAGCC
>DNMS01000104.1:0-2758 GCA_003488105.1 Rhodospirillaceae bacterium | reverse complement strand
CCACTGGGACAGTTCTTCCTCGGTCTTCACCGGACGCACGCCGGCGTTCATCATGGCTTCGTACCGGGTGCGGTAGGTATGAATGGCCTTGAGGCCCTCGAGCTTCGCCTTTGTGGCGTCATCGAGGGCGTCATAGGCGGCCGTCATGTCCGCGTAGAGGGTGTCGCCACCCTCCGGCGGGGTGATCAGGCCATGCAGGATGGAGCCCATGGGCGGGACGTCTTCGTAGGTGATGTCCGAATGCCAATAGGCGCCGCCGTTGTTGATGGGCTGCGCCCCGCCCCGGCCCCGGTTCGACAGAACCAGGATCTCGGGGAACTCGGGATGCAGGATTTCCTTCACCGTGTGGCGCTGTAGGTCCCCGAAGCGGCGGGAATACTCCAGGTGCCGCTCCATGGTCAGGTTTTCCTGACCCCGGACCACGAGGACCGGATAGGCCATCCACGCCTTGTGCAGGTCGGCGATGGTTTGGTCGTCCAGGTCCATGTTGAGGTCGAGGCCCACAACTTCCGCCGCCAATGGATTGTCGAGCGGCTTCACGGGGATTTGGATGGTGATGGTCACGGGATGGTCTCCGGTCTTGTTACCGCTGCATACCCCACCGGTTGATGGTCTTCAGCTCGATGTTGCGGAAGATCAGGTTCTCCACGGTGATCCCGATAAGGATGACCATGAACAAGCCGGCGAACACGCCTTCGGTCTCGATATTCTGCGAGGATTCGAAGATGTACCAGCCCAGCCCGCCGCCGCCCGACGAGGCACCGAACACAAGTTCGGCGCCGATCAGGGTGCGCCAGGCGAATGCCCAGCCGACCTTCATCCCGGTCATGATCGCCGGTAAGGCGGCCGGAACCAGAATCTTGACCACGAAGGGCACGCCCTTGAGGCCATAGTTCTCGCCGATCATGCGCAGGGTCGAAGACACGTTCTTGAACCCGGAATGAGTGTTGAGCGCCACGGCCCAAAGCACGGCGTGAACCAACACGAACACCAGGCTGGCCGTGCCGAGCCCGAACCACAGCATGGCCAAGGGAAGCATGGCGATGGAGGGCAGCGGGTTGAACATGGCGGTGGCCATGGAGATGAAATCACCACCGAGCCGGCTTGATGTGCCCCACAGGACAAGGATCGCGGCAATGGCCATGCCGGTGGCATAGCCGATTACCAGAACCTTGACGGAGAACCAGACTTTCGCCAACAGCTCGCCATCAACAAGATCGCTGATAAGCCGGTCCAGAGCGGACAGGAAGGTCGGGAACATCAGGGGTTCGACATCCAGGAGGACCGTATAAGCCTGCCAGATCGCAACAAGACTCAGCAGAATGAAGATCTTACGGACGCCGTTGATGTTCCAGATCTTTTCAAACACCGATAGTTTGACGGCGACGTCGCCCGTATGGGCAAGGGCGATGTTCTCGTTGATGAACTCGGGCCGGATGATGGGTTCGGGAAGCGTTTTTTGCGTGCTCATGATGATTGCATCCCCCAGCGCCGAACGGTGCGTGATTCGATTGTGGAGAAGATCAGGCTCTCGACCAGGACACCGACCAGGATGACGGTGAACAGGCCCGCGAAGACGTAAGGAATACGCAGGTCCATCTGGTTTGCGAACACGAACCAGCCGAGTCCGCCGGACTGGGTGCCCGAGGTATCGGCAATCGCC
This sequence comes from Rhodospirillaceae bacterium, assembly GCA_003488105.1. Next base: position 1,095 of record DNMS01000104.1, on the reverse strand, counting down.
CCGCCGAACACCAGTTCAGCCGCGATCAGCGTGCGCCAAGCATAGGCCCAGCCGACCTTCAGGCCCATCAGGATGGATGGGAAAGCTGCCGGGATCAGCAGTTTGGTCACATAGCTTACGCCTTTAAGGCCGTAATTGCGGCCGACCATGCGTTGGGTTTCGGAAACACCCATGAAGCCCGTATGGGCGTTCAGCGCGACCGGCCAGATGACCGAATGCAGCAGCGTGAACACCACTGAACTGGACCCCAGCCCGAACCACAGCAACGCCAGCGGCAACAGCGCAATGGCGGGCAGCGGATTGAGCATGGCCGTCAGCGTCGACAGAACGTCGCTGCCGAACCGGGTCATGATGGCGGCCGTTGTCAGCAGCGTCGCGATGACCAGCCCGATGGCGTAGCCGGTGAGCAGCACCGTCATCGAGTTCTTGATCATGATCAGCAGCTGATCGTTGAGCACGGCATCGTACAGGGCGACGGCCGTGTCCGAGAATTTGGGCAGGATGTATTCGGAAACACCCGAAAGCCGCGTGTAGAGTTCCCAGGCCATCATGAGGGCGATGAGGATGGTCAGCTTGCGCACACCATCCATGTCGACAAGCTTTTCCCAAAGCGACAGCTTGCGGGCAACGTCGCCGTGGGAAGCTGCGGACAGGTCGCCGGCGTCGAATTCCGGCCGGACGACCGTTTGCGGAAGGGTACTCATCAACCTTCGGCCTCCGCCGCGGCCGCCAGTTCGTCTTCAAGAATACGATCGGCGAACAGCATGTTGTGGATTTTGGTCTTCAGTTCTCCGAATTCCGGGTCACCGGTGCTGGCATGGGTCAGGTGGTGGGCGTTCAATTCCGCCTTAACCTGGCCCGGATGCGGCGACAGCACCAGAATCCGCGAGCCGACGATCAGTGCTTCTTCGATGGAGTGGGTGACGAACAGCACGGTGAAGTGCGTGTCCTCCCACAGCTGATGCCACTCTTCCTGCATCTGCAGACGCGTCAGTGCGTCAAGCGCGGCGAAAGGTTCGTCCATCAACAGAATGTCCGGTTCCATGGCCATACCGCGACACCTATCCGCACATGCTGTCCGGCGGCATGAAGCAG
>DNMS01000278.1:6435-6717 GCA_003488105.1 Rhodospirillaceae bacterium | reverse complement strand
CCCTGCTGTTCGCCACCGTGGCCTTGGCTTGGGTGTTCCAGCCCCTGATCGATACCCTCATCCCGATCAGCGACACCGCCATCGCCCTGACCGGCGCCGTCGCCGCCTTCGCCATTCCCGTTAACCTGAAGAAGCGCGAATTCCTGATGGATTGGGATCACGCCATCCACCTGCCCTGGGGGATTTTGATTCTGCTGGGCGGCGGGTTTTCCCTGGCCGAGGCCATTCAGACGACGGGTCTCGCGGCCTCGCTGGGCAATCTTGTCGCCGGGGGCGACCACC
>DNMS01000278.1:5284-6346 GCA_003488105.1 Rhodospirillaceae bacterium | reverse complement strand
GTCGCCGGGGGCGACCACCTGCCGCTGATCCTGCTGCTGTTGGCGATCACCGGGCTGGTCGTGTTCCTGACCGAGATTACCTCGAACACGGCGACCGCCGCCGTGTTCATCCCGGTGGCCGCGGCCCTTGCCATCAGCATGGGGTTCGACGCCGTGACCTTCGCCGTGCCCGTGGCCTTGGCCGCAAGCTGCGCCTTCATGATGCCCGTGGCGACCCCGCCCAACGCCATCGTGTTCGCCGCCGGGCGGCTCGACGTCATGCACATGTGCGCGGCCGGAATCTTCCTGAACCTGATCGCCACGGTGATGATCGCCGGGGCGGCGCTGGTTCTCGTTCCAATCGTCTTCGGCTAGGAACCGCAGGCCCGCCTTGAACGGCCCACCGCTGCTCCCGTACTCTTCACGGGTCCATACAACCAAGAAACGGAAACATTCATGACCCGCCCCGCCTCGAACAGAATAGTCCGCGTCGCCGCCGCCCAACAGGGGCCCAACCTGGAAACCGATAGCCGCGAAGTCATCGTCACCCGCCTGCTCGACATGATGAAGCAGGCCAAATCCAAGGGCGCCGATCTGGTTGTCTATACGGAAACGGCGCTGACCACCTTCTTCCCCCGCTTCTACGCGGAAGACCACGCCGAGATGGACCGGTGGTTCGAGCGCGAGATGCCGAACGACGCGACGCGCCCCCTGTTCGACTACGCCGCCGACAACAAGATTGGCTTTTCCCTAGGCTTCGCGGAGCTGACGCCCGACGGCCACCACTTCAACACCCAGATCCTGGTCGACAAGGACGGCAAGACGGTCGGCAAGTACCGCAAGGTGCATCTGCCGGGCCATACGGAATTGGAGCCCGAACGACGTTTCCAGCACCTGGAAAAACGCTATTTCGAGCCGGGAAACCTGGGCTTTCCCGTATGGCGCACCATGGGTGGGGTCATGGGCATGTGCATCTGCAACGACCGCCGCTGGCCGGAAACCTACCGCGTCATGGGCCTGCAGGGGGTCGAACTGGTCATGCTCGGCTACAACACGCCGAGCTGGAACGGGCTCGGCGGGCCC
>DNMS01000278.1:0-5162 GCA_003488105.1 Rhodospirillaceae bacterium | reverse complement strand
GACACGCCGGAACTGCGCCACCATCACTCACGCCTTTCCATGCAGGCCGGGGCCTATCAGAACGCGACCTGGGTGGTCGGCGTCGCCAAGGCCGGCGAGGAAGCGCCCGGCTATCACCTGATGGGCGGCAGCTGCATCATCAACCCGGACGGCCAAGTGGTCGCCGAAGCCCAGACCGAGGACGACGAGGTCATCGTCCACGACTGCGACCTCGACGCCTGCGCGTTCCTGAAAAACTCCACCTTCAACTTCGCGGCCCACCGGCGGACGGAACATTACGGCCTGATCACGGAGCGCACCGGCGCCGTGCCGCCGCCTGAATGACGGCTGCCATGAACGTCCTCATTGTCCATGCCCATCCGGAACCGAAGTCGTTCAACACGGCGCTGCGCGATCACTCCGTCAACATTCTTGACGGCCTGGGTCATGCGACAAAGGTCTCGGATCTTTATGCCATGGGCTTCAACCCGGTCGCCGGACCGGCGGATTTCGGCGACCGCGCCGATCCGGATTACCTCGTCTATGCGCTGGAGCAGCGCCACGGCCATGAGACCGGCACCCTCGCCCCCGACATCCGGGCCGAGATCGAGAAGTTGATGTGGTGCGACCTCTTGATCCTGCACTTCCCACTCCACTGGTTTTCCGTGCCGGCGATCCTCAAGGGCTGGATCGACCGGGTGCTGATCTCGGGTCTGACCTACGGCGGGCGACGGTTCTACGACCGGGGCGGGCTCAAGGGCAAGCGCGCCATGCTGACCCTGACGCTGGGCGGGCGGGAACACATGCTGGACAGTGATGCCGCCATCCACGGGCGCCTGAACGACATGCTGAAGCCATTGTTGCAGGGCACCCTGGCCTATACGGGCATGACCGTGCTGCCGCCCTTCGTCGCCTGGCATGTGCCCTATGTGGACGACACGACACGGGCGGGATACCTCAATGCCTATGCGGAACGCCTCCGCAATCTCGACGATTTGACGCCCCTCGCCTTCCCTTCCCTCGACGATTTCGACGACGCCATGCGGTCCAAGTAGGTCGTGGCGGCAACCAGCCCTCGGATAACGGCTGGCCCCCCGGCCAGTGCTGGGCTAAACCTTTGGTCACCTTCATGCCGTCAGTTCGAGAGCGCCCAACGTGAATTTACTGCAAGAGGCATTCGCCGCGCATCAATCCGGCAGGCTTCAAGATGCCCAGCGCCTGTACCGCGCGTTCATCCAGGCCAACCCCGAGCACGCGGAGGCCCATCACCTGCTCGGCGTCGCCTGCATGCAGATGGGCAACCTGCTGGGCGCCATCGAGGCCTTGACCCAGGCGACCAATTTGAATCCAAAAAATCCGAATTATTTCAATAACCTGGGCCTGGCGCAGTTCTACGGCAACGACGCCGCGTCGGCGCGGGACAATTACCAACGCGCCCTCGCCCTGGCGCCGAGCAATGCGGACACGCTGAACAATTTGGGCATGGCGCTACAGCGGCTTCAGGATTTGACGGGCGCCGTCGGCAGCTTCGAGGCCGCACTTCGGATCAATCCGGACGAGCCGGAAATCCTCCACAACTACGGCATCGCCCTGCGCGACGACGGGCAGACAGCCAAGGCCATGGCGGCCCTGAAAAAGGCCATCGCCGTCAACGGCGGTATTCCCGACACCCATGCCGCGCTGGCATCCCTGCAGTTCATTTTCGACCAGTATGAAGACGCCATCGCGTCCTGCTGGGCAGCGGTCAAGCTGGACCCCCTGCATATCGACGCCCACAAAACCTTCAAGGGCCTGAAGAACGCCATGAGCCGCGAGAGCGAGCGTTACGACACGTTTCGCTGGGCGCTGGACGCCACACCGCAGAACCCGAAGGCCTACGAACAATATGGCTGGGAACTGGCGCAGGACGAAAAATTCACCGAGGCCGAGCCGATCCTCCGCCAGGCACTTGAGATCAATCCCGATCTGTCCATCGCCCTGACCTGCCTGGGCTGGTCCCTGTCCATGCAGGGACGGCACGACGAAGCCCTACCCCACCATGCACGGGCGGTGGAATTGGCGCCGGACGATCCGCAAATCCTGGAAAGCTACGGGCAAAGTCTGATCCGCGCCGACCGGGCCGGCGACGCGGTGGCCGTGCTCATGAAGGCCCATCGGATCGTCCCACGCCTGAGTTCAGTCATCGGCACCATGACCATCGCCATGACCGAAGCCGACGACCCGGCCGTGAACACCATCGTCGACTACGATGCCGACGTGTTCACGCAGACGCTGCCACCGCCTCCCGGGTTTACCGACATCGGTACATTCAATGCTGCCCTTCACGCGGAACTGGAAACGCGCCACCAGAAAGGCTCGCTGCCCCTGGACCAGACCATGCGCGGCGGCACGCAGATTCCCAACAACCTGTTCCGCAATGCGTCGGGCCATGTGCTGACCGTCCGCAACCTGATTCTTGATGCCATCCGCACTTATGTCGACGGCCTGGCCGACGATCCCGACCACCCGTTCCTGCGCTACATAAACCGGGATTTCCGTTTCACCGGCGCTTGGTCGACGATCCTCTACGGTGCCGGATACGACGCCAGCCACATCCATAACGAAGGCTGGCTGTCCGGCGTCTATTACGTGCAGGTTCCGGACCTGGACGAAGATCGCTGGGCATCCGGCGAGGGCTGCATTCAGTTCGGCGCCCCGCCCGATGCCTTCGTCAGCGAACGCAACCGGACCCGCCGTCTGGTCCGCCCGCAGCCGGGATTGTTGGTGCTGTTCCCATCCTATGTCTGGCACGGGGTCAAGCCGTTCACCCAGGAAGGCCTGCGCCATTCCATCGCCTTCGACATCAAGTAGCCCGCGGCCCTAGACCACTTCGCCGCAGGCATGGCCCGAGGCCCAGGCCCATTGGAAGTTGAAGCCGCCCAGGTGGCCGGTCACGTCGACGCCCTCGCCGATGAAATACAGGCCCGGCACGTCCCGCGCTTCCATCGTCTTCGACGACAGGTCCCGCGTATCGACCCCGCCGACGGTGACCTCCGCCGTGCGCTCGCCCTCGCTGCCGGCCGGCGTGACGGCCCAGGCATTGACCTGCGTGGCAAGGGCCCGCAGACGCTTGTCCGGCTGGTCGGCTAGACGGCCCAGGCAGCCCGTCCATTCGCACAGCCGTTGCGCCAGGCTTTTCGGCAAAACCTGGGCCAGGGCCGTCGGCACTTCCTTCTTCGGCTGGTCCTGCTTCATGTCCTTCAGCATCCCGAACAGGTCCGTGCCCGGCAGCAGGTCGAACAGGATCGTGTCTCCGGGCCGCCAGTAGGACGAGATCTGCAACACCACCGGCCCGCTAAGCCCGCGATGAGTGAACAGCAAGGCTTCGGCAAAGCGTACCTTGCCCAAGGTCGCCGTCGCCTCGACGGAAACGCCGGACAGTCCGTCCAGTTTCGCCAGCATATCGCGATCAAAGGTCAGCGGCACCAGGCCCGGGCGCGGCGTGACGACGCGCAGCCCGAACTGCTTGGCGACGTCATAGGCGAAGCGGCTGGCCCCCATCTTGGGGATCGACGGCCCGCCCGTGGCGACAACCAGCGCAGCAGCCGAAAACATCCCCTTATCCGTATGCACGCGAAACCGCTCACCGTCCCGGGCGACCGTGGTCACATTGACCGCCGTACGGATCTCGGCACCACGTGCCTCGGCCAGCAGCATGTCGATGATCTGCTGCGCGCTGTCATCGCAGAACAATTGGCCCAGGGTCTTTTCGTGATAGGCGATGCCGTGCTGTTCCACCAACTTGATGAAATCATGCTGGGTATAGCGTTTCAGCGCCGACACGCAGAAATGCGGGTTGTCCGACAGGAAGTTGGCTGGCGCCGCGTGCTGGTTGGTGAAATTGGCCCGCCCGCCCCCGGAAATGCGCACCTTCTGGGCGACCTGGGCATTGCGTTCCAAAACCAGCACGCGACGGCCACGCCTGACCGCACCGGCAGCGCACATCAGCCCCGCCGCGCCGCCGCCGATGATGATGACGTCGATGTCCTGCATCCACGTCCTATAGCCGACTGCCAAGTCTTTCCCAAGCCTGGGGTATTGTCAGGTTTTACGTTTTAGAAGGAAGCCCCAGTAGACATCGGGCCCGATGGACAGCGGAATGTTGATGTCCTGTACCCAGATTTGTTCGAACCCGGCACGGACGAACAGGTGCTGCCACATGGTCTTGCCCATGACGCTGTAGTGATTGGGGTTGCTTTCATGCTGGGCAACGGTTTCCGGCGCCGGCACCTCGACATACAATCCGCCGCCCGTTGTCAGCAGCCGATTGAACTCGGACAAGGTGAACATCGGAAAAATGCTGTGTTCCAGGGCATGGCGGCACCAGATGAAGTCGAACGACCCGTCGTCGAAATCCAGATCCGACATGTCCATCTCGGCCACGTCGAAACCCTTCTCGCGGCATATCGCGACGTCGTCGCCGAGCGTAATGCCGGTGGCGAAAATACCCTTCTTCTTGAATTCGGCCAGCGCCGGGCCCTGCCCGCAACCGACATCAAGCACGCGCTGATCGGGACGAAGATCCCCCTTCGACATCAGAAGAGCAACGATCTGCGCCGTGATCTGCTCGTGCAGGTCACTGCCTTCTTCCGGATAGATGTCGCCTTTTCTTGCTTCCAAGAAGGCCGACAGGCGATCGAACATGGTCATGGGTAAGCCGACGGTTGCATTTCACGATATCGCAACACCATGTCATAGAGCGGCCCCGAAATCCCAGGCCAATTTTCCTTACCGTGGACGGCACCTGGCGCTGCCGACCCTTCCCTTCAAGAGGTCAACAAGCCGTTCCACGGCCTGGTGGAACGCGCGGGCGCGTAGCAGCCGCGCTTTCCTGAGCCCGGCATCGATCGCGTCCTGGCTGACGGTGGAATTCAACCGGCCCAGCGGAGAATGCAGTCCGATCTCGTCGATCTGCTGCAGTGCATTGTTGGATAGGATGTTCATGGTGGGGTCTCCGGCTCCGGACGTCAGCGCATTATAACTTGCATAAAACAAGTTAATTTGTTTTATGCAATTCACTTGTTTTATGCAAGTTGTTTTTTTATGCTGCGCGGATGAAGAACGAGACCAAGAAACACGACAGCAACTGTTTGGTCGCCTATGGCATCGACACTTTCGGCGACCGCTGGTCGTTCCTTGTGCTG
>DNMS01000276.1:11607-11879 GCA_003488105.1 Rhodospirillaceae bacterium | reverse complement strand
TTGCCGCTTTCGGCGCAGCATTCGATCAGCGGCCAGAAAATGTTGTCACCGGACGCGATCTTTAGCGCGTCGACGATGGTGGCGAGAAACCGGGCGCTGTCCAGGTCGAGCGGCGTGGAGAAGAACATCAGGCCCTTGGCCCGCGCCCGTTCGGCCAGTTCGGCGAATTCATCGAAGCTGAGCTGAAATTTCTGTAGGCGGGCGAACCGGGCGGCGTCTGCCCGCGAAGAGAATTTTTCCGCGATGAAGGTCTGGAACTTGACCGCGTCGGC
>DNMS01000276.1:11082-11327 GCA_003488105.1 Rhodospirillaceae bacterium | reverse complement strand
ACCAGTTCACGGGCGACGCCCATGTCGCCTTCGTGATTGTTGCCGACTTCGGCAATGACCAACGTGCGCTTCAATTTCTGAAACACGCCATTCCTCCACGATCCCGCTTAAGTGCGGCCCAGATGCTGCTCAGGCCCAGGGTGCTGACGTAGCATTCCTGATGAACACGGCCAAATTATGATTGAAACGCTTAAATATCCCTTTAGACCCGGGTTGCCTTGCCGCGGAAGGCGGTGCGCGGAGAG
>DNMS01000276.1:10232-10844 GCA_003488105.1 Rhodospirillaceae bacterium | reverse complement strand
GCGGTGCGCGGAGAGGCAAAAAGGGCCAGGACATCACCTCGATTCATACCTTGATGATGCCGTTTAACCGCTCTTTAGTCATTGGGTGGTAGGGTTTCGACAGGCAAATGCGATGGATCACGCGCGGGACCTGAAGGAATGCCGAATGGTGAATATCAGCTTTGAACAGGGACAAAACGGCCGCCTGATCTTGACCCCGGAATCCCGGGCCATGATCATGGAAATGCATCCTTGGGAAAGATACACCGCGTATCACGATTATTGCCGCCAGATTTATCGTCAGAATAATCCGGCCGGGCAGTCGCTGCCTGAGCCACAGGTTTCAAATCTCGGTCATCAAGTCCTGCCAAACCTGATTTCACCCGAGGATGTTGCCGCGTTGCAGCAATTGCTTGACGAGCGGGTGGACGGGCCCAATCTCGACGCGGACGGAAACCCCATGTGGTTTGCGTCCCTGCCCTGGACCATGATGCGGATCAACGTGGTGCGCCAAGTTCTCGGCCGGATGTTCGCAGGGGATATCAGCAAGGCACTGGAGGCTTATTTCGGGTCCTATTTTCGCATCATGTCCTTGTCCCTTGTCCGTGGGTTTCCGGGAAAGGCGGACGGGTC
>DNMS01000276.1:9789-10008 GCA_003488105.1 Rhodospirillaceae bacterium | reverse complement strand
TGGCATCGGGATTATCAGCCGCCGCAGCAATTTCATTTGATGGTTTATCTGACGGACAGCAACGAAGAAGGGGGCGGAACCACGTTCCTGAACTTCGAGGACACCAAGGCAGCGGCCTATGCGGGGATTCATTTCCAATCGATGGACAAGGAACGCTTCTATTCGATCAAGGATATGGAAGCCAAGGTTGGGCGTCCCATGACGACATACCGCCCCGAG
>DNMS01000276.1:1093-9526 GCA_003488105.1 Rhodospirillaceae bacterium | reverse complement strand
TCATTGATCAACTCCTGGTCTCATGACGACATACCGCCCCGAGATGACGGCGGGTGACGGCGTCATGTTCGCCGCACCGCGCATTCTGCATCAAGGAAATAGGCCGAAGGCCGGGCAGCGCGACACCCTACAGTTATTGATGTTGCCGAGCCCGGTGCCGTGGGACGAGTATTTGGCGAGGGAACCGGGCCGCGTATTTGTCTCGGAACATCCGGGTGCCGCGTTCTTCGAGCCCTTCGAGGGAACCGGGCTTGCAAAGAATGATGACGTGCCGGTCTGTGACTGGGCCGTTGCGACGATGATGTTTCCCCCCGGGTACGAAGGATAATCACGTGACTGGATACCAGCGGCAGGGCGGGTTGACCGGCACGAGACCAGGAGTTGATCAATGAACGACACAGCCGACAAAAGTGAAACGGCGAACCCAATGTTTATACTTCATACGCAGATGCTTTTCGTGCCGTCGCAAAACCGTTCCGTGGATATCCTGATCGATCACATTTTCGATGATGACGATTTCAAGACGGTTCTGCGGGAAAGGCTAAATTCTGTCGGTAGTCAACTCGCGGATCAGGATGCCTTCCTGGATTTCTGCGAGCAATTATTGCCCGAGGCGGCTGCCGATCCCGTCGCCCAGGCGCAGCGACTGACCGACTTCAAAAACACCCGGGATGATATCGACGACCGCTTCAATCCGAATAAGAAGCCCAACCCTGAAGCGGTCTGGTGGCCGGATCCGACCCACGGCGGCAAGCCGCTGCACGAGGTTCTGCCGCTTGGGGCACGATATCCGTTTATCGACCAGTCCACGGTGATCGGATCCGCCGGCAGTTGTTTCGCGGTCGAGATCGCGCAAAACCTGATCCGCCGCGGGTTCAATTATCTGTGTCTGGAAACGACATATGACCCTGAAACGGGAACCATGATGGCGGAAAGCGATCCGGACAATCCGGCGGTCCAGTTTTCGTGCCGGTGGGGGATTTTGTTCAACACACCGAGTTTTACCCAGATCGTCGAAAACGCCTTCGGCGAGAAGAACATCGGCAACTTCTTGATCAATGTCGGCAGCGCCTATATGGATCCTTACCGCGAGGCGGTGGCATTCCCCACGCTTGAAGCCTATGCCGCGGAGCGGGAGAAACACCTGGCGAATACGCGTGCGGTGTTCGAACAGGCCGAGGTTTTCGTCATTACCTTGGGCCTGAACGAGGCGTGGCAGTATCTGCCGGACGAGACCTATATTTCACGTAACCCGCGCAACCAGAACATGCGCGGCCTTTTGACTCACCGAAAGCTGACGGTGCAGGAGAATATCGATCATCTCCAGCGGTTTATCGACATCGTGCGCCACCACAATCCGAACCTGAAACTCATCATCAGCGTCTCGCCGGTGCCGTTCATGGCGACGGGGCGTGCGGATAAACATCATGTGATCACCGCCAACACACATTCAAAGGCGGTGTTGCGGGTTGCCGCGGAGGAAATCGTCGAACGCAACAAGGACGTGTTCTATTTCCCCAGTTACGAAGTCGTGACGGTCTGTTCCAAGGAAATCTGGACGGAGGACCAGCGCCACATCCATCCATCCGCTGTTGCCCGGGTCATGGACTTGTTTGATGAGATGTTCCTGACCAGGGCCGCAAAAAACCTGGAAAAGCTACAGGCAGCAGAAGGAGCCTGAGTGCTCGTTCTCGACGTTAATCGACGCTGTCCATGCGGTCGGCGATTGCCGATGCCTCAAGCTTATTCGCGAGTTCGTTGAAGGTATCCGCTTCATGGCGAATCAGTTTTTGCGTGGCCTTGAGCGCGCGGTACAGCTTTGCTTCTTCGACCATTTTGATGATTTCATCGGCGATGGGTTTGGCGCTTGGCGCCGCCGCGACGTAGTCTTTCAGGAATCCGCGGAATGTTTCCAGGTATTCTTCCTCATGGCGGGGGAACATGTAGGCACATTGCAGCGTGAAATAAACGCGTGCGGCAGGGGTATTCGTCTCCGTCTTCGACAGTATTTCTTTTTCGCGAATAATTGCCGAATCGTTATGGATTAAAAGCTTGGCATTGCCGCCGACATTTTCAACGACAGCGCCATTGATGACCAATTTTTCCCCCGCCTTGAAATCCAATTTAAGCGGCATTTCCCACCATCCCTTGATAAAACTCCCCCAAACGAACACCATATATGCGCTATTTCTGCGAAACAGGCAAGGGGTGGCGTGGTTCCGGCGCCGCGGGAATGGCCGGGGAGGGCGCATCAAAAAAATATCGGTGCGAATCGATTTTTCTGAACAGGCAAGTATTTGTTAACTTCTAGTGAATAGCCTAATATTGGAATCGTTGGCAGAAAGCGCAACGTTGATCCTGTCGTGGTCGGATTTGGGAGAAGCCACCGCCGCGCAGAGTCGAGGCAAACAACATGTCTGAAGTTACGCTTTCAGCTGCAGTACGCAGTTCGCTGCTTGCATTGCAGCGAACCACGGATCTTATTGACCGCACCAATGACCGGCTTTCGACGGGCCTTCGGGTCAGCAACCCGGTTGATGACCCCGTATCCTTCTTCTCGTCGAAAGCCCTGAACGACCGGGCTTCCGATTTTACCGAGCGCAAGGACGGTATCGATCAGGGCATCTCGACGGTGACCGCGGCGCTCGATGGTGTTGAGAGCATCGATACGATGGTCCGCCAGCTCAAGGGCTTGGCCAATTCCCTGCGCTCCGCCACGGGCACGCAGTTCACCGATTTGTCCAACCAGTTCAATGAAATCCGCAGGCAGATCGGCGATCTCGCGAACGATTCCGAATATCAAGGCGTCAACCTGGTCGATAACACGACGGAAACGTTGACTGTCAGTTTCGCGAACAACACGACCAGCCTGCTGACCATCAACGCGGCGAACCTCAGCCAGACCGGGCTTGGCATCGATGGCCTGGAAATTCGGGCCGACAGCAAAGTCAGCTTTACGGCCACGATCGAATCCGGCTTCAACCTCAACTCGGTGGGTCACTCTTCCTTTACGGAAGCGCTCGCCATTTCCGACTTCGGCGGTCAGTTCGTCGTCACCTATAACGGTACCGGCGTACTCGTGACCAGCACGGGCGCGGAGATCGTGTTCGCTTTGAACACCCAGATCTCAATCACCGTCGCCGTCGGTACGGGCGACGAGACGTCCATTACTCAGGGTCAGACGCTGACCCTGCAACTGGCGTCCTTCAACGCCGGTATCGCCACGGCCGCGACCGCGGCCGGTATCGCCGGCTCCGCCATTGGCGGTTCGACGGCCGCTGCCGGTGGTGACGGTAACATCACCGGTGTGTTCATCGGTATTGTTAGCGGCAATACGGGCAGCTTCGCGGTTACGGCGAGCACGATTGTCCAGGCGGCGGCCAACACGGCCGGCGCACTGCAGAGCGGTATCGACTTCATCGCCGAAGGTCAGGGTACCGACGCCGATGATATCATCACCGGCCTGGACGCGGCGCTGACCACCCTGCGGTCTGAGTCGCAGAAGCTGGGTTCCAACGTGGCCCTGCTTCAGACTCGTCTGGACTTCACGGAGCAGTACACCAACACCCTCGAAGAAGGTGCCGGCAAACTGACGCTGGCCGACCTGAACGGTGAAGGTGCCAACCTGTTGGCCCTGCAGACCCGGCAGCAGTTGGGTATTTCGGCTCTGGCCTTCGCCGGTCAGTCCGAACAGGGCATCCTGGCGCTGTTCAACTAATAGCACGCCGGAACGTCCCTCTTCGCGAGGGACGGCCAATAAGGTCCATGAATTCCGCCGTCACCCCAATGGGTGGCGGCGGTTTTCTTTTTATGGCATTGCATGAGTGACGGTACCCGTAGGCCAAATCAGGCAAGAGGATTCCGGGCCAAGCATGACCAATCTGTCGGACGACGAAATCAAAACGGTATTAGGCCGGGTCGAGATATGTCTCGGCGAGGAACGGCCGCGTGATGCGGTTGCCGATCTTCAACGGGTACTGGCCGCGGCCCCCAACCATCCCATGGCGCTTTGCGGCGCGGGGCGCGTGAGCATTCAACTGGGGGATAACAATGCGGCGCTGCAGGCGCTCGACCTGGCGCTGGCCGCGGACCCGAGCCTGGCGGAAGCACGCAATGCGCGGGGCGCCGCCCTACAGAACCTGGGCCGGCTGAGTGAGGCGGAAATGGAATTTCGCCGCCTTGTCGAAACCTTGCCAGACCATCCCGGGCCATTGCTTAATCTGGCGGCGACGCTGGCCGCCAAAGGCGACGTGGACCCTGCGGAAGCGATGTTTGTCCGGGTTCTGGAACTGCGCCCCGGGGACCCGACGGCTGAATACAACCTTGGCCTGTTGCGGCTGCTTCGCGGTGATCTGGCGAACGGGTGGAAGGGGTTTGAATTTCGCGACCGGGCGAGCAACGTGGGCCTGGGCAGATTGCAATCGACGAAACCCAGGTGGGATGGGGCGGTCGCGCCTGCGGCAGTGCTGTTGGTCCATGCGGAACAAGGACTGGGGGACAACATCCAGTTTGCGCGTTTCGTGGCCTTGGCGGCGGAACGGGTCGGCCAGATCATTTGGGAATTACCCGAACCTCTGACCGAATTGTTTGACGGGTTCCCGGGTGTAAGCCGAATCATCGGCCGCGGGCAGCCGTTACCCGACCACGATTTTCATGTCCCGATTATGGGGCTTCCCGCCGTGTTGGGGGCCGACGCGGCGCCGCTTTGGCGCGCGTCCTACGTGAAATCTGCCCCCACATCGGTCGCCAAATGGCGGGCTCGTATGGTGCGGCGGAACCCGGACTCAGTCCATGTCGGTCTTGTTTGGGCGGGCAACCCCGCCCACAAGCGGGACGGGGAAAGGTCCGTGCCGTTTCAGGCGCTTGAACCTTTGTTCAAAGTGCCGGGGGTTACCCTCCACTCATTGCAGATTGGCGTGGCGGGGGATCAAGCCACGCAGGTGGCGTTTGCCAATTCCATGGGGCGCCTGTTTCGCATGACCCATCCGTTCCCGGATGTCGCCGCCGCCATTTCCGCGCTGGATCTGTTGATCAGCGTTGATACGTCGCTTGTTCATCTGGCGGGGGCGCTGGGCCGCCCGGTGTGGACGATGGTCACCCATGTCCCCGATTGGCGCTGGATGCTTGGGCGAGCGGACACGCCCTGGTACCCGACCATGCGGTTGTTCCGTCAATCCAAAGCGGGTGACTGGACGGGGGCGATCGCCGAGGTCGCAGAGGCTTTGGAAGGTTTCGATCCCAGGCAATCGCCCCGGCAATCCGTCGAAGCAGGTTGATCGCATACCCGGCCACCGCTGCGGGACATGCCCGCAGGCGGCAAGGGGGTGCTTACGAATCCGCCGGCGCGGGTTTGTCCTGGGGGACCAACAGTTGTGCACGTTGATCCTCCGTTAATTCGTCGTCTTCTTGGACGCCGCTCAGATAATCGTCGGGAAGGAAGTAGCCAAGCCGTTGTGCCCTGATTTGCTTTGTCACGGTTTCGCGCATCCGTTCCGAAATATTGCGATATTCGTCGCGGAAGACTTCCAGCGCGGCGGCGTATTTGTCTTCGTTGTTGATACGGCACAGGTAAAAATCGGCGGCGATGAAGACCTGATTGATGGTGCCACGAAGGGTCAGGCCGGCATAGCTGTCAAAGCGGGACTCATGCTTTGAGTAGAAGCGCCGTGACAATTCGATCAGATGATCGGTCGAATTGACCAAATCTTGCGATTCAACGATGTCGAGAAGATCGTCCAACAGGCTATCGATGGCCTCGATCATTTTCTCCGGTTCCCACAGTTCGTTGACTTCCTCCTTCGACATGACCGGGAAATTGTCGAGGATGTCCTTTACGGTATCAGATCGGGAAACCTGCGGTTCGGGAAGGTCCAGTGTGCGGGACAATTTGGGGATGGACCGATTGATCCGCACACCGTTGCTGCAGTTGTAGTACCGGCAGTCCATGCCCGAATACCCGATCGCCCGTTGCAGGGTGTCAAGCGCCCAGAACAGGCCGGAACTGGTGTTTGCCTTGCCACCGAAATTGGCCGGCACTTCAATATTGAATTCCTGGACTTTTTCGTCCTTGGCCTCGTCCGAATAGTGAAAAGAGGCTTTGGCGTGGTGCTGGTTTTTCCCTTTCTGGCCCATGTCCGTGCCGAAAAAGTAATACTCACGGAAACCCATTTCCTGGGCGAAGGTTAGCCCGACATTGACCACAGTTGGATCTGGGTGTCTCAGACAGTTCGCCATATTGTTGGAGAAAATGGGAAACGGGCAAAGCGCGGGCCGGAACCAATACACGATGTCAGAGAAGTAATCCTTGATCTCGCGGTCGACCGTGGAACTTGCGACAAGGCAAATGCCGCTCAGATCATGCTTCGAGGCGGCGTACATCAACACCGGCAAAACGCGGATGTTTTCCAGTTCCAACTGGAAATCCGGACGTATGCCCGCGTCCATCAAGGGACCCAACGCCGATCCGCATGAAAATATAACGGCGTTGTCGGCATTGCGTTTGATGTCTTCGATATTGTCGTCGAGAGACGGGCCGCACCCGACAATGATCGCGGGTGTCTTGCGAACCGGCGGCGGTTCTTTCCGTAGATAGATGTGCGAACTGCGATCCATCATGTTGGCGTAGGTGTTTCGCAGCATCAACTGCTCGTCATAGAAGAAGCCGAGCCCGGTTATGAGAAACTGGGACTCGTTGTTGAACTTCTTTGAAAACTCCGCGAACAGACTGTTCTGATAGTGCGAGAAAATATAAAACCCATCCAGCGAGATGGTATTGGTGTTGCGGGTTTGAAAGCGCAGGCCGTCCATCCAGTTCTGCGGCGTGCCGCCGATGTACATGAAGATGTCGCCGTTGCGGGCCTGAATTTCGAACAACAAGGCTTCCCAATCCAAGAGGGAAAGGGAGTGATAAAACCCCTCAAGGTTGGGGTCCAGGATGAACAGATTGCGACATCCTGTGCGTTCGACGATCTCGGGAAGATGGCGGCCGAGCCCCACCCCCATAACAAGACTGTAGAAGCTTTTCGAACTGGTTCGGCCAACCGAGAACTCGATGTCGAGATCGGCGGTCATTCGCTGCAGCATGTTGTGGAGAAATTGCCCCGCCAAAGTGTCCATGGTCTGGGGCGTGGGGGGATTTACGTGAAGCCGATTGGGGTTTTTCCAGTATTTCGCTAATTGGCGCGTGGTGAAACCTTCGATATCGCCGTCGTAAAACAGGCTGCCGGCGAACTCCATGTCCGGCTGCCCGTCTTCGTCAAAAACAAGTTTTGATTTTGGGGTGAAGGCGATGACGGAATCATAGACGCCGCGGTATTTCCTGCGGAACATATCCAGATTGCGTTCACGCAAGGCGTCGCGTTCCGCTTCGTCCTGAGGCGCCAGCCACCATTTTTCCGTAAAGTTTTCGCCATTGCCTTGCTCGTTGCCCAACGTAGTGGGGGCGATATCGATTTCCATAGCAGTAGCGTCCCTCTGCGGCGTTTTGATGGTGACGGTAAAATGTCGACATATTCAATACCACCGTCCTTAAGATCGCGTAAACCGTAAGGCTTTCCGCGCCGGATCGGTGGAATCTGGAAGTGCTGAAATCGAGAATGCTGTCGCGTTTTTTGTCGAATTGTGATAGTCTAAGTCGCAGATATAACTAGGCAATTTCTGCCTACCTGGATCAGAAAGATCCGTTGTTAGTAAAGTGTGCCGCCATGGCTTCTGACCCGTTTGCCTTCACGTTGGCCAATTCCGCACTCAATGCGCAGAAGGTGCAGTTTGAGTTGCAGTTCAATAAGCTGCAGAACTCGCTGATCACCCGCCACAACGAAAAGATTGAGAAGCTCTCCTCCACGCCGGCGAGCACCCGGCACAGGATTGAGGATCTCTCCAAGCGTCAGCGCAAACTGGTTGAAACGCTGCCGGCGCTGGCCGATTTCCGGCAGGGTGCATTGAACAACAAAGGTGCGTTGGAGAAAGTCTTCGACGAAATTACGGTGTTGTTCCAGACCTTTAACCAGGATGCGACGGTTGACGCGGATGAGGTTGCCGCTTTCGAGGCGCAGCGTGACGCGCTCGCGGACCGGGTCGAAAATCTTTGGGTTTACACTCATGACGACATCAAAGACGGCAACGTCGTCCAATACCTGAAGGAAGATGTCGCGACGATACGCGGGCTTCAAATCACGGCGGGGCCGCTTACCGCCAATTCCGACGTCAGCGATGCCTTGTCCGCCCTGCAAAGCGAAGTGAACGTCGCAATTAACGTGACGCAGAACACGGCTTCGACGGCGTTGGACATGGAACAAAACATTGAATCCAAGTTCGCCAACCTGGATTCAAAGCTTTTGGAACTCACGTCGGAAGAACAGGCGCGCCGCCAAGCGGAAATCGAGAAGGCCGAGACCAGCCTGGGTAACCTACTGCGCACGATTTCCCTATCGT
>DNMS01000276.1:0-896 GCA_003488105.1 Rhodospirillaceae bacterium | reverse complement strand
GAAATCAGCTCATCTCTGGGCCAAGCGCTGACGAGCCGGTTGAGACCGCTCGCACCGCCGCCTGGCTCCGCAGTCAACATCATTTCCTGAAGGACGGTTTCCGGTCGCGGTTCAGCCGCCGCGCCGAGGGCGGAACGCACGCTAGCCGGCGGCGGGAGCCGCTTCACGGGCTTCGACAAGCCGGGTGAATATGTCTTCCATCTCACGGACATGGAGCACGGGATTAAACAGGGCGGAACGTTTCACGTGCGCGCGCAATCCGGCGCGGGTTTCCGCCAATCCCTCAATGTCGTTCGTGAACGCGGTGATCGCCTTGATCATGGTGTCGAGATCGTTGAAGACCCATTCCATTTTGGCGGCCGACGCGAGAATGCTGGCCGCGATGCAGGTTTGTGGCCGGTCGCCGGCAAGGGTCAGGACGGGAACGCCCATCCACAAGGAGTCTGACGCCCTAAGCGGAGCCGCCAGAGCATCAGGGACAAGGAACAGGTCTATGTTCTGCCAGAACTTCGGATCCGGCAGCCATGGGTCGCCGGCGGCCTTATGTTGCCAAATGGCAATTCTATCCATCACGCCTTCCGGGCCGAACAGTTCTGCGATCCGTTGTGTCGGATAGTTATCTGTCGCACCCGATGCGCCGAATACGATCCGGGCATCCTTGACGGCATGCAAAACCTTGGCAAGCGCAGACACGGCGCTGGGCGTCAAAGCGGCCAAATCAAGCGGGACACCTATGGTCAGATGGCCGTTTTCCGCGGCCGGGAGTGGGGTAACATCCGGCAGCAGATAGGGTTGTTTCGTTGCCCACAGGCCCGGACGAACCACTTCGGCTTCCTGTCCGTCGCTCAAGCGGGCATTGATGGCATCCTCCGTCAACGGGTCGCACAGAACGTGGG
>DNMS01000182.1 GCA_003488105.1 Rhodospirillaceae bacterium | reverse complement strand
TGCGCACCACATCGTCGACACCGGGCTCGTCCAGATCGGCCAGAACCACTTCGCGGGCATAGGCGTCGGCGTCGGAGCCCTTCAGCCCGAAAGCCTCGGCCAACCACAGACCGAGCAGCTTGTTGCGCCGGGATTCCGCCTTGAACCGCTGTTCTTCGTCCAACTGGTACTTGGCTTCGTAACCTTTTTCCCGGTCCTTGAAGGCGTCAGACATGTCCTGGGCTCCGTTCTGGCCAATGAGTAATGGGTTTCGCTGGGCTTATTTACGCGGGTTGGCGCGTCATCGCAACATCCGGTGCAACTGCTGGCGCAATCTTCCTACAGGCCTTATGTAACGATTATGTGCACACTCGTCATTCTACGCCGCCCGGGCCATGACTGGCCACTGATCGTCGCCGCCAACCGCGACGAGATGGCAGAGCGGCTTTCCGACCCACCGGGCCGCCATTGGCCGGATGCACCCCATGTCACCGCCGGGCGGGACAGAACCGCCGGCGGCACCTGGCTGGGCGTCAACGACGACCGCATGGTGGCCGGCGTATTGAACCGCCACGGATCGCTTGGCCAGGAAGCCGGCAAGCGGTCGCGCGGCGAATTGCCGCTGGAGGCCCTAAGCCACGGCGAGGCCGCCGAAGCCGCTGAGGCCTTGGCCCATCTCGACGGCAGCGCCTATCGGTCGTTCAACCTGATCGTCGGCGACGTGAACCGCGCCTTCTGGATTTCCGGCAACGGTCGGGATCCCAAGGTTTCCGTCCAGGAAATCCGCCCGGGCCTGTCGATGATCACGGCTTATGATTTGAACGACGACACCTCGGCGCGGATCGGCCACTACCGCCCCCTGTTCGAAGCCGCCCCCCCGCCGGACCCGGCCCAGGGGGCCGGCGGATGGGACGCCTGGGTGGCCTTGATGTCGGATTTCAAGGAATGGCAGGGCGGCGGCGAGCGCGATTCCATGGCTTTCACCACGGATTTCGGGTTCGAAACCGTGTCGTCGTCGCTGATCGCCCTGCCCAAACCCTTCGATCCGGCCCTGAAACCCCAATGGCTGTTCTGTCCCAAGCGGCCCCGGCCCGGCGGATTCCGGCCAATCACCGACTGATCCCCTATTCTGTTGAGCGGGCTCTCCGACGCTGCTATATGGTGCGTCTAACCCCTCCCCCGCAGGCCACGCCCCATTTCGGAGCGACCACAAAGGGGAACTTCACGAGGGCACAAACCCATGGCAAGACGCAGACAGATATACGAAGGCAAGGCAAAGGTCCTATTCGAGGGCCCGGAACCCGGCACCATCGTCCAGTACTTCAAGGACGACGCGACCGCCTTCAACAACCAGAAAAAGGGCACCATCACCGGCAAGGGGGTGCTCAACAACCGGATTTCCGAGTATTTGATGCTCCGCCTCGGTGAGATCGGCGTGCCGACCCACTTCGTCCGGCGGCTCAACATGCGCGAGCAGCTGGTCCGCGAGGTCGAGATCATCCCCGTCGAGATCATCGTGCGCAACGTCGCCGCCGGCACGTTCTCCAAGCGCTTCGGCATGGAAGAAGGCACGGCCCTGCCGCGCTCGATCATCGAATACTGCTACAAATCGGACGAACTGGGCGACCCCCTGATCGCCGAGGAACACGTCACCGCCTTCGGCTGGGCGACGCCGCAGGACATGGACGAGATCATGGCCCTGTCCTTGCGCATCAACGACTATTTGTCGGGCCTGTTCATGGGCATCGGCCTGAAATTGGTCGATTTCAAGCTGGAATTCGGCCGCCTGTGGGACAACGACCAGACCATGCGCATCGTGCTGGCCGACGAGATCAGCCCCGACTCCATGCGCCTGTGGGACGTCCTGACCAACGAAAAGATGGACAAGGACCGGTTCCGCCGCGACCTCGGCAATGTCGCGGAGGCCTATCAGGAGGTCGCCCGGCGCCTCGGCATTCTGCCGGAATCGGGCCCCGTCGACATCAAGGAACCGGAGACCGTTCAGTAAGATGAAAGCACGCGTCCACGTTACCCTGAAATCCGGCGTTCTCGACCCGCAAGGCAAGGCCGTGCAGCATTCGCTGGCCGGGCTCGGCTTTGACGGCGTCAACGACGTGCGCCAGGGCAAATACATCGAACTGGAACTGGCCGAGACCGACCCCGCCAAGGCCAAGGAAACCGTGGAAGCCATGTGCCAGAAGCTTCTGGCCAACACGGTGATCGAGAACTTTTCCGTCGATATCGCCGAAGGCTGATCCCCCGCCATGCCGACCAATACGAAAGCCGCCGTCATCGTCTTTCCCGGCTCCAACTGCGACCGCGACATGAAGGTCGCGCTGGAAGCGGTGACCGGCACCGACGTCATCATGCATTGGCACCGCGACACCGAATTGCCCGACGTCGATCTGATCGCCGTGCCGGGCGGGTTCAGCTATGGCGATTATCTGCGCTCCGGCGCGATGGCCGCCAATTCGCCGGTCATGCGCACGGTGGTGGAGCGCGCCAACAAGGGCGTGCCCGTGCTGGGCGTCTGCAACGGCTTTCAGGTATTGACCGAGGCCGGGCTGCTGCCCGGCGCCTTGATGCGCAACGCCGGCCTGAAATTCGTATGCAAGGATGTCTGGCTCAAGGTCGAGAACACGGACACCCCCTTCACCGGCGCCTATTCGGCAGATCAGGTGATCCGCATCCCCGTCGCCCATCACGACGGCAATTATTTCGCCGACGACGCGACCCTGGAGCGCCTTGAGGGCGAGGGCCGCGTCGCCTTCCGCTACTGCGATCCCAAGGGCAAGGTTGCGGACGAGGCCAATCCCAACGGCAGCCGCAACAACATCGCCGGCATCGTCAACGCGGCCGGTAACGTGCTGGGCATGATGCCCCACCCCGAACGCCTGGCCGAAGCCGCGCTTGGCGGCATCGACGGCAAGCCCCTGTTCGACGGGCTGGTGGCCGCGCTCCACTAAGACCGGCCAATCCGGTCCGGCCGTTTCCGCAGACCCTTAAAGGAGGGTCACGAGATGCTGAACATTCGGCCCGTCGTGCACCTTCTGGGGCTGCTGGCCTGCTTTATCGCGGTGCTTCTGTGCATCCCGGCCCTGACCGATGCCGTCTACCACGACCAGGACTGGAAGCCGTTCGTCACGGCGGCCCTGGTCACCGGCTTCATCGGCTTCGCCCTGGCCATCGCCGCCTGGCCCAGGGACGGCATCGCGCTCAACCTGCGGCAGGCGTTTCTGGTCACGGCCCTGGGCTGGGTCACCGTGGCGGGGATCGCCGCGATCCCGTTCCTGGGCCTGGGCATCAGCCTGACCGACGCCCTGTTCGAATCCATGTCCGGCATCACCACCACGGGCTCGACCATCCTGACCGGCCTGGACCATCTGCCGCCGGGTATCCTGCTGTGGCGGGCGATCCTTCAATGGCTGGGCGGCATCGGGATCATCGCCATGGCGATCCTCATGCTGCCGCTGATGCGCGTCGGCGGCATGCAGCTGTTCAAGATCGAAAGTTCGGACACCGGCGAGAAGTTCAGCGCCAGCGCGTTCCAGATGATCATCTACCTGATGGCCTTCTACACCCTGCTGACGGTGCTTTGCGCTTTCCTGTACTTCATGTTCGGCATGTCCCTGTTCGACGCCGTGACCCATGCCATGGCCACCGTGTCGACCGGCGGCTATTCGACCCATGATGCGTCCTTCGGGTTTTTCAAAAGCCCGGCCCTGCATTGGATCGCGATCCTGTTCATGGCCGCCGGGGCCGTGCCGTTCTATCTGTACATCAAGGCCGCGCGGGGCAACCCCGGCCAGATGTTCAGCGACGAACAGGTGCGCGGCTTCATCGTCCTGCTGGCCGTCGTCAGCCTCGGCCTGGCCGGCTGGATGACCTGGGAACGCGGCATTTCCTTTCCCGAAGCCCTGACCCTGACCGCGTTCAACGTGACCTCGGTGGTCACCACCACGGGCTTCGCCACCGACGACTACACGACCTGGGGCCCCGGCGGGGTCGGGGTGTTCCTGGCGCTCATGTACATCGGCGGCTGTTCGGGATCGACCTCGGGCGCGATCAAGATCTACCGCCACCAGATTCTCTACAAACTGGTGCGCGCCCATGTGAAGCGCCTGTTCAGCCCCAACCGGGTAATCACCCTGTCCTACAACGGCGCCCCCGTGCCCGACGACGTGCCCTATTCGATCCTCGCCTTCCTGGCCGTGTTCGTGGCCACCATCGCCGTGTTCACGGTGGCGCTGTCGTTTCTGGAACTGGATATCCTGACGGCCTATTCGGCGACCGTCACCGCGATCACCAACGTCGGCCCCGGCCTGGGGCCGATCATCGGCCCGTCCGGCACCTTCCAGCCCCTGCCCGACGCCGCGAAATGGATTTTGACCCTGGCCATGCTGGCCGGGCGGCTTGAGGTGCTGGCCCTGCTGGTGATGTTCGATCGGGATTTCTGGCGCTATTAAATCACGCCGCGTCGAAGGCTTCCTGTATTTCCGCCCGCAGCATTTCCTGCTGCGCGCCGTCGATGCGGAATTCGATGGCCACGCCCTTGCCCGTCAGGCGCGAGATGACGCCGGGCAATTCGCCCAGCCCGTCGACCCGAAGATTGACCGCATCGCCCGCGGCAAAGGCGTGTTGAGTCCGGCCCAGGATGTCGGAAAATTCGACCTGCGCCCCCTGCCTGGAAATGTCGCGTAACAGTCCTGTCCTCGTTTCCCTGGATGAGGAGACAAAGATCAGTTCTGTGATATCGAACCGGCGCGCGGCGCGGCGTTCCTGTGGCATGGTCTGGGTCCCCATCTGAATGGCCGATCCCCCGACAAGCACGGGTGATTCTACACCAAACCGTCCCGCGCCGCCACCGCGTGGCGGATCACGCCGTCAGCAAATTCATCAACGGCCGGATATCCTCGACGGTGTCCAGGCCCGCCACGAAATCCTTCACCTTGGCGGCCTTGGCCTCGCCCAGGACCGGTATCGCGAGCGCATCGTACTTGCGGTCCAGGTCCGCCGCCGAAACGGGGTTTTCCGGGCTGCCGCGGCGGTTGCGCTCGGTATGGGACAGTTCCCGCCCGTCCGTGGTCACCACCGTGACCCGCGCCATGTGGCGGGCGCCCGGGCCCTCGGCCTCGATCGCGGGGTCGACCTCGGCGTCGATGCGGTCGATGAACGCAAGCACCTCGGGCGCCTTGATGCGGTCCTCGGTGAATTGGGCGGTGAAGGCCTCGCCATCCAGGGCGATCATGGCGAGCCCGTAATACAGGTTCATCTGCGCCGCCGTGATGCCCTGGGCCTTGTAGGGCCAGGCGCAATGGACATAGGTCGGATGGCTGACATGGGCCGTGATGCGGGCGATGTCGCCGGCGGCCAGATTGTTGTCCGTCATCACGGCGCGGAGCGCGTCGAGGGCACCGTGGATGCTGGTCACCATGGCGTGGGGCTTGAACCCCGTGCGCAGCACTTCCCATTGCATGTCCTGGCCGGGCATCAGGCCCTGCACGGCGCGATCAATGTTGATCTTGCCGGCGAAGGCGGAAAGGAACCCGCCGTATTCGGCCTCGACCATGTCGGAAATGCCGGTGAAGCCCTTGGCGGCCAGTTCAGCACCACGAACCCCAGCCTCGGCGGCGCGGCCGGAATGCAGGCGCTTGACCATGGCCCCTTCCTGGGCGGCCATCAGCCCGGCGCCGAGCGAGCCCGCG
Source organism: Rhodospirillaceae bacterium (assembly GCA_003488105.1). Next base: position 2,531 of record DNMS01000182.1, on the reverse strand, counting down.
ATACCCAGCGCATGGGCCGTCGCGGCTGCATCCAGGCCCATCATGCGCGCCGCCGTGGCGGCGGCGACCAGGGGGCCGACGGTGCCCTGGGGGTGGAAGCCCCGCAGCAGCAGGTCCGTCCCGGCGGCCGCGCCGACCCGGCAGGCGACTTCATAGCCCGCCGCCATGGCCGTCAGCACCAGCGATCCCGGCACCCCGGCCCGGCGCGTGCCCAACAGGCGTTCGCCCATGTTGAGGGCCACCGGCACGGCGATGGAATTGGGATGGGTGATGGCGTCGCGGTGGATGTCGTCCATCTCAAACGCATGGCCCGCCGTGGCGTTGACCAGCACGGCATTGGCCACGGGCACCATGCGCAGCATGCCGATCAAGGATGCCTCGGGCGTGCCGCCGTCGTGGTCGACCAGGTCGGCGACCATACGGGTCCACGGCAGGGTGGCGCCATGCAGGCAGCAGGCCAACCCGTCGAGCACCGCCAGCTTCAGATGTTCGACGACATCCTTCGGCAGGTCCTCGAACGTCAGACCGGCGGCGAAATCCGCCAGCACCGCGGTCGCCCCTGGCACCGCCTTGTCGGCGTCCTTCATCACGTCTCCATCCTTCACTTGGTAAGCGCCCCTATTGCTGGGCGGCGACACCGCCCCGGGGGCCGGTGTTGAGCAGGTTGAGCATTTCCGGCGCCACCGGGCGGCCGTCCGGGGTGATCATCCAGATGCGCAGCATCAGGCGCTTCTGATCGGCCTCGGCATGGTCCTGGAATTCCTGGCGGGAATGCAGGGTCGTACGGTTGTTGAGGATCTGAAAATCCCCCGGCTCCAGCATCATGTCCAGGCGCAGGTCGGGACGCTGCGACAGTTCGCGGAAATAATCGATGGCTTCCTGCTGCAACGGCGTCAGCGGATGACCCGATTTCTCGGCGCCCAGTTCAAGCTGGCGCTTGTTGTAGCGGCAGGCCAGGGCACCTTCGTAATAAGCGAATACGGGAATGCGCTGCTGGGTGACTTCCGTCATGTTGCCGGTCTTGGACGCCAGATCGACGTAGAAACCGCCGCACAGGGAATCGATCAGGTCCGGGCGGGTGTTGAGGATTTCGTTGTAGATGGCCGTGGCCGAAACCACGGAGCTTTCGCCCCCTGACTTGGCCCGGCGCACGCACATCAGACCGACCACGTCGCAGCTGTCCGTATGGGGCGGCAGGTCCAGCGAGGTGCGGTAGAAGCGCACGCCGGACAGATAGGGGTCCTTGCCCTCGAACTTGTCGCCATGGTCCATGACCTGGCCGATCAGTTCGCCCTGCTTGTTCTGGATGATGCCGATGCCCAGGTACTGGCCGATCCCCCACAGAACCATCTTCAAGTCGTCCAGCGCAAAGCGCTGGGGATCCAACCCCCGGATCACCTGAAACCCCCGGCCGTACTGGATTTCGTCGGACACCTCGTCCAGCACCGGCCCCAGGGTCGGCAGGGGGAAATCCTCGCGCGCGAAGCCGAGTGTTCCGCCCGCCGCCTTGACCGCCGCCAGGGCCGTGGCCAGTTCGGCGACATGATCCTCGGTCAGCGTCAGGGTCCATACCGCGGCATCGGGATAATCCGTTCCGCGCCAGGCGGAGGCGTCGGTCACGGGCGTGCGCAGGATCTCGGTCATGGCTGCTTATCTCCTAATTTTCGCCGCTCACGGGGATTTTCGGGGCAGGGCAGCCCCGGGCGGCTTGGCGGCACATTGTATACAATCTGACCGCCCCCGGGGACAACAGGTTTACGTGCCGGCCAACGCCGATCCCGCACATGCTGGCCGGGACGCCCGGCTTTGGCCATAATCGGCACGTACCGCTGGGGCTCCGCGCCCCGCCCGAGGAGACCGCCGTCCCATGCTGCTGCCGATATCCGATTCCAATCCCCGGCACCGCATTTCCTTTCAATACGTGACCGTGGCCCTGATCGCGGCCTGCGTCGCCGTGTTCCTGTGGCAGGCGAGCCTGGATCCCCGAAGCGCCCAGGAAGCGGTCTATGCGCTCGGCACCATCCCCGCCGTGGTGTTCGGCGAACGAACCCTGTCGCCGGAATTGTCCTGGATTCCGGCGGAAATGACCCTGCTGACCTCCATGTTCATGCACGGCGGCTGGATGCATCTGATCGGTAACATGCTCTACCTCTGGATTCTCGGCGACAATGTCGAGGACTGCATGGGCCATGTCCGTTTTCTGATCTTCTATCTGGTCTGCGGCCTGGCCGCCGTCGGGACCCATATGCTGATCGACACCGGGTCGACCGTGCCATTGGTCGGCGCATCGGGCGCCATCTCCGGGGTCATGGGGGCCTATCTGCTGCTGCATCCGACGGCGCGGATCAACGTGCTGATCTGGATTCTCATCTTCGTGCGCATCGTGCCCGTGCCGGCGGGGATTGCGCTTGCCGCCTGGATCGGTCTGCAATTCGTCAACGCCGCCGGGCCCCCCAGCAGCGGCGGCGGTGTCGCCTTCTGGGCGCACATCGGCGGGGCGGTCGCCGGCATGGTCCTGGTGCCCTTCTTCA
>DNMS01000297.1 GCA_003488105.1 Rhodospirillaceae bacterium | reverse complement strand
ATTCTTGGGGTTCTTGGGGACTTCCGGGGCCAATCCCGCTGTCCTGATCCGGAATCCGGGAATTCACTTCACCACAAACGACTCGCGGCAAGGGATTTAAAAATGGCACGCAACAAAATCGCGCTCATCGGCGCCGGTAACATCGGGGGCACGCTTGCCCATCTGGTCGGCCTCAAGGAACTGGGCGACGTAGTGCTTTTCGACATCGTCGACGGCATTCCCCAGGGCAAGGCCCTGGACATCGCTGAATCGGGCCCCGTCGAAGGCTTTGATTCCAACATGAAGGGCGCGAACAGCTACGCCGCCATCCGTGGCGCCGATGTCTGCATCGTCACCGCCGGCGTCGCCCGCAAGCCGGGCATGAGCCGCGACGACCTGATCGGCATCAACACCTCGGTCATGCAATCCGTGGGTGCCGGCATCAAGAAGTACGCGCCCAACGCCTTCGTCATCTGCATCACCAACCCGCTGGACGCCATGGTTCAGGTGCTGCGCGATGCCTCGGGCCTGCCCCATCGCAAGGTCGTCGGCATGGCCGGCGTTCTGGACAGTGCGCGGTTCCGCACCTTCCTTGCCGAGGAATTCAAGGTTTCCGTCGAAGACGTCACCGCCTTCGTTCTGGGTGGCCACGGCGACAGCATGGTGCCGTCGGTGCGCTATTCCACGGTCGCCGGCATTCCCGTGCCCGACCTGATCAAGATGAAGTGGACGACCCAGGAAAAGATCGACGCCATCGTCCAGCGCACCCGCATGGGCGGCGGCGAGATCGTCGCCCTGCTGAAGACCGGCTCCGCGTTCTATGCGCCGGCGTCTTCCGCCATCCAGATGGCCGAAAGCTACCTGAAGGACAAAAAGCGCGTCCTGCCCTGCGCCGCCTATCTGTCGGGCGAATACGGGGTTAAGGGCATGTACGTCGGCGTGCCGACGGTGATCGGCGCCCGGGGTGTCGAGCGCATCGTCGAGATCCAGCTGGATGCCGACGAGAAGGCCATGTTCAAGGCATCGGTTTCGGCCGTGAAAAGCCTGGTCACCGTGACCCAGCGCCTGATGAAGAAGGCCGCCGCCGCGGCCAAGAAGGCGCCTGCCAAGAAAAAAGCCCCGGCGAAGAAAAAAGCCCCGGCGAAGAAAGCCGCGGCGAAAAAGCCGGCTGCCCGCAAGGCCCCGGCGAAGAAGGCCGCCGCACCGGCCGCCGCTTCCACGCCGCCGACGAAGTCGTAGTGAACAACCGCCCGCGCCCGTCCCCCGGGCGCGGGCCGGTTTTTTTGAACCTTAACCAGCAGAGTTGGGAGTTTGAGGGGACGCAATGAATATCCATGAGTACCAGGGCAAGCAGTTGCTCGCCAAATACGGGGTCGCCGTGCCGAAAGGCAAGGTCGCCTATACCGTCGACGAGGCCGTCTCGGCCGCCCAGGAATTGGGCGGACCGGTGTTCGTGGTCAAGTCCCAGATTCATGCAGGCGGCCGCGGTGCCGGCAAATTCAAGGGCAACGAAGGCGGCAAGGGCGGCGTGCGCGTCGTCAAGTCCGTCGACGACGTCAAGGCGAGCGCTTCGGAAATGCTGGGCCAGGTCCTGGTCACCAAGCAGACCGGCCCCGAGGGCAAGGAAGTGAAGCGCCTTTACATCGAAGAAGGCTGCGACATCGCCCGCGAGTTGTATCTTTCGGTGCTGCTCGACCGCGACTCCTCGCGCATCGTCATCATGGCCTCCACCGAGGGCGGCATGGACATCGAGGACGTCGCCCATAACACCCCGGAAAAGATCATCAAGGTGTTCATCGACCCGGCCACCGGGATCCAGGCGTTCCACGCCCGACAGGTCGCCTTCGGCCTGGGCCTTGAAGGCAATCAGGTGAAGTCGGGCGTCAAGTTCGTGATGGCGCTGTACAAGGCGTTCATGGACCTGGATTGCTCGCTGGTCGAGATCAACCCGCTGGTCGTCACCGGTTCGGGCGACGTCATCGCGCTCGACGCCAAGATGAACTTCGACGACAACGCCCTGTTCCGTCACAAGGACGTGGCCGAACTGCGCGACGAAGACGAAGAAGACCCCACGGAACTGGAAGCCGCCAAGCACGAGCTGAACTACATCAAGCTCGACGGCTCGATCGGCTGCATGGTCAACGGCGCCGGCCTGGCCATGGCGACCATGGACATCATCCAGCTGGAAGGCGGCTCGCCTGCCAACTTCCTGGACGTCGGCGGCGGCGCCACCAAGGAGCGCGTCACCGAAGCCTTCAAGATCATCCTGTCCGACCCCAACGTCGAAGGCATCCTGGTCAACATCTTCGGCGGCATCATGCGCTGTGACGTCATCGCCGAAGGCGTCGTCGCGGCAGCCAAGGAGGTTTCCCTGAGCGTCCCCCTGGTGGTTCGCCTTGAGGGCACCAACGTCGAAAAGGGCAAGCAGATCCTCGCCGATTCGGGGCTTCCCATCAAATCCGCCGACGACCTGGGCGATGCCGCCCGCAAGATCGTCCAAGCCGTGAAGGAGGCCGCGTAATCATGTCGGTTCTGGTCAACAAGAACACCCGGGTCATCTGCCAGGGCTTCACGGGTGCGCAAGGCACCTTCCATTCCGAACAGGCGATCGCCTACGGCACCAACATGGTCGGCGGCGTGACGCCGGGCAAGGGCGGCACCAAGCATCTTGATCTGCCCGTGTTCGACACGGTTAAAGACGCCCGCGAGGCCACCGGCGCCGACGCCTCCGTGATCTACGTGCCGCCGCCCTTCGCGGCCGACGCGATCCTGGAAGCCATCGCGGCGGAAATCCCGCTGGTCATCTGCATCACCGAAGGCATTCCCGTGAAGGACATGCTGGCGGTGAAGCGTGCCCTGCAGGGCTCCAACACGCGGCTGATCGGGCCGAACTGCCCGGGCGTCATCACCCCGGGCGAATGCAAGATCGGCATCATGCCGGGTCACATCCACAAACCGGGCAAGGTCGGCATCGTGTCCCGCTCGGGCACCTTGACCTACGAAGCCGTGGCGCAGACGACCAAGCCCGGCCTGGGCCAGACCACCTGCATCGGCATCGGCGGTGACCCCATCAACGGCACCAATTTCGTCGACTGCCTGCAGATGTTCGTCGAAGACGACGCCACCAAGGCGATCGTGATGATCGGTGAAATCGGCGGTTCCGCGGAAGAAGAAGGTGCTGAGTTCCTCAAGGCATCCGGCACCAAGAAGCCCGTCGTCGGCTTCATTGCCGGCCGCACCGCCCCTCCGGGCCGCAGAATGGGCCACGCCGGTGCGATTATCTCTGGCGGTAAAGGTGGTGCGGAAGATAAGATCGACGCCATGAAGGCCGCTGGAATCCACGTATCGGATTCACCGGCGGCCCTCGGCGAAACGATGATGAAGGTGTTCAAGGGGTAACCCGCGCCTGGGATCGACCCGGCGCGGCCCCCATATCAGGGAGGGCGCGCCGGGCTCGCGCCTTATCGCATGACGGAAATCGATCTCGATCCGACCCAATTTCTCTACTCCGGCAATACGGTCTATGTCGCGGAACTCTATGAACGCTACATGGATGACCCCGGCTCCGTAGACCTGCGTTGGCAGGATTTCTTCAAGGGGCTGGAAGACGACGCCCGCGGATTCTCCAAGGAACAGGACGGGGCCAGTTGGGCGCCGCGGTCCGAGAAGATCCTCGGCCACGGCGATGTCGTCCCCCTGACCGACCATCTGACCGCGGCCCAGCAGGGCCGCCGCCGCGACGACCGCGGCCGCGACCAGGAACCGGCGCAAGACCGCATGAGTTCCGCCAAGGTCCGCGAAGCGACCCTCGATTCCCTGCGGGCATTGATGCTGATTCGCGCCTATCGCGTGCGCGGCCATCTGCACGCCAACCTGGACCCCCTCGGCCTGACCGAACCGGCGCCCCATTCGGAACTGGATCCGGCGACCTACGGCTTCACGGACAAGGACTGGGACCGGGAAATCTTCATCAACTACGTCCTGGGCCTGGAAACGGCGACGCTGCGCACGATCATGCAGATCCTGAAGGAGACCTATTGCGGGTCCATCGGGATCGAATTCATGCACATCCAGGACCCGGAGGAGAAATCCTGGCTGCAGGAACGGATCGAGCGCATCCGGAATCAGACGTCCTTCACCAACGAAGGCAAGCGCGCGATTCTCAACCGCCTGATCGAGACGGAAGGCTTTGAGCGCTACCTGGACAAGAAGTTCACGGGCACCAAGCGGTTCGGCCTGGACGGCGGGGAAAGCCTGGTCCCGGCCATGGAACAGATCTTCAAGCGCGGCAGCCAGCTGGGCATGGAGGAAATCGTTCTCGGCATGGCCCACCGCGGCCGCCTCAACGTGCTGGCCAACGTCATGTCGAAGCCGTTTCAGGCGATCCTGAACGAATTCCAAGGCGGGGCCTCCAAGCCGGAGGACGTCGGCGGATCGGGCGACGTGAAATACCACCTTGGGGCGTCGGCCGACCGCGTCTTTGACGGCCGCGCCATCCACCTGTCGTTGACCGCCAACCCGTCGCATCTGGAATGCGTCAACACGGTCTGTCTGGGCAAGACCCTGGCCAAGCAGCGCCAGCGCAACGACCCGGAAATGGAAAAGGTGATGTGCATCCTGCTGCACGGCGATGCCGCCTTCATGGGGCAGGGCATCATTCAGGAGACCCTGGATCTGTCCA
>DNMS01000374.1:19414-19592 GCA_003488105.1 Rhodospirillaceae bacterium | reverse complement strand
GCCATGGCGTTGGTCAGGATCAACACGCGAAAGCCCCGCGCCAGGGCGTCCCCGGCCATGGCGGCCATGTCCTTGTTCATGAAAGGCTCGCCACCGGTGAAGCCGATTTCCTGGGTGCCCAGGCCGTCCCGCGCGATCTCGTCCAGGAAGGCGGCGGCCTCGTTCCGGGTGATATAGG
>DNMS01000374.1:18874-19291 GCA_003488105.1 Rhodospirillaceae bacterium | reverse complement strand
CGCATTCGATATTGCAGAGCGATCCCGTATTGATCCAAAGCGTACGCAGGCCGGCAAGCGCCACGGCGGCGCGGGCTTCGCCCTTGGCCGTGACCTCCGGATTCTGGAACTTTTTCGTATCAAGGGCCGGCCGTTCGGCCAGCATCGCCTGAATCATGGTCATTTTCCTGGCGGCTTTGGGCCGCGATGGTCCCGGCGGATGCGGGGCCGGGACGGATTTTTCGAACACAAGCAATGGAAAGCTGTAACCGAAGCGCCGGGCTCCCGGCCACAAACATTTTTGTGAACGCGCCGTGTGTGGTCTTGAATTTCAGGCCGCCGGGCCCGCTTGCGTCCAACAAAGCAATGACCTATAGACTGCGCCCAGGGTCAGCGCGCAATGGCGGCGTTATCCAATGCGGGTGTAGCTCAATGGTA
>DNMS01000374.1:11163-18678 GCA_003488105.1 Rhodospirillaceae bacterium | reverse complement strand
GCGGGTGTAGCTCAATGGTAGAGCTTTTGCTTCCCAAGCAAGTGACGAGGGTTCGATTCCCTTCACCCGCTCCACCCTTCGCTCTTCGAGCTTCGGGTGGCAGGCCATCCGAAGCTCGTTAGACGAAGGCGTGTCCCCCGAAGCCTTGGCGAAGGGGGACGACCTATGACCTATGGTCATATGACTTAAGGTCATCTTGTTTTTGTATACAAGAATGATAATTTTCGATTGTGGCGCTTGTGGATTTCGCTGCTGGGACAACAGCTTAGGTGCCGAGAGAAAATCTCCGCGCCGTCCACGAGAAGGCCATGGCCCGTGACCGGGCCCACCGCCCGGTCCACCGGCTTCCCTCCTCCCTGAAACTCGGGCCGGTCCTTTTGGGCCGGCCTTCTTCTTTGCCAAATCTGGGGCTGGCGACCTGCCGCGCCGGGCGGGCGGCTATTTGTTCAACGCCTTGGCGTGATGGGCGATGTGGTCGGCCATGAAGGTCGCGATGAAGAAGTAGGAATGGTCATAGCCGTCCTGCAGGCGCAGCGTGCAGGGCTGATCCACGGCGGCGCAGGCATCGGCGAACAACTGCGGCTTCAACTGGACGTCCAGGAACGGGTCGTCCGTGCCCTGGTCGATCAGGATGTCACCGGCGAAGAAATGGCCGGATTTGACCAACTCGGTCGCGTCGTATTCCTGCCATCGCGCCTTGTCGCCGCCCAGATATCCGGAAAAGGCTTTTTCGCCCCAAGGCACGCTGGCCGGCGCCACGATGGGGGCAAAGGCCGATAGCGACGTATAGGTTCGCCGTTCGCGCAATGCGATGACCAAAGCCCCGTGGCCGCCCATGGAATGGCCGAAAATGCCCTGGCGGTCGCGGTCGCCGCCGCCGATGCCGTTGAACACCACGTCGGGCAGTTCCTCGGTGATGTAGCTGTACATGTTGTAGTGCTGAGACCACGGATCGCGGGTCGCGTTCACGTAGAACCCGGCGCCCGATCCGAAATCGTAATCGTCATGTTCGCCGGGCAAGTCGGTGCCGCGCGGGCTGGTGTCCGGCGCGACGACCATCAGGCCGTGTTCGGCGGCATGTTTCTGAAACCCGGATTTGACGGTGAAGTTTTCTTCCGTGCAGGTCAGACCCGACAGCCACCACAGCACCGGCACGGGGCCTTTCGCCTTGCCCTCGACCACGACCGGCGGCGTGTAGACCGCGAACCGCATGGGACAGGCGCAGATGTCGGAACGATGTTCCCAGACCGTCTGTAGCCCGCCAAACGACTTGTTCTCAGATATCTTTTCCATGGTCCGAATGATGGCTTGCTGTGGAAGAAAACTCAAACGCCGTGTCGGCGTAAGGAAAACATCAGATGCGCCGGTCGTCGCCGGCCGGGTGGCGGGCGAAGATGTGGTTGGCGACATAGGTCATCACCGTGTCGCCCTTTTGGGTGACGACGGCGTATTTGATCTTGGTGTAGCCGCGGTCGGGTTTCGAATCGGAGGCGCGGGATTCAAGCACCTCGGCCTCGACATGCAGCGTGTCGCCCGGGCGCACCGGCAATAGCCAGCGAATTTCGTCCAGGCCCGGCGAGCCCATGGAACATTCGTTCATGATGTTTTCCTGGAACCACAGGCGGAAGGCGACCAGCAGGGTCTGAAACCCGGAGCCGATGATGCCGCCGAACTGGCTCGCGCGGGCGGCCTCGGCGTCGACATGGAAGGGCTGAGGATCCCACTGCCAGGCGAATTCCATGATCTGGGCCTCGGTCAGGGTCATGCCGCGGGTCCGGAACTTACGGCCGGGCATGAAATCCTCGAAGTAGAGCGCATCCATTGTCGGTTTCTTCCGTTCTTCAGATTGGTCGGGGGAATCGATTGCCAGCGGTTTAGCGGAATCCCGGACGCAAGGAAAGCCATGGATTGATGTCGTCGGTGGGCGGCTTCGCTCGGCGACGGGCGATCATTCCTCCTGCCAGACCGGCAGGGGGGGCGGGCCGTCCTTGGTATCCGTGTCGTCCGTCATAAGGCCGTAGGCCTTCAACTGGCGGGCGATGGTGGGAAAGGTTTCGAGGCCCTTGGGCATGCGGGCTTGCGACGCCGTGAAATCGATCAACGCCAGATTGCGTTCGCTGCGTGCCTCTCGCAGCAGGCCGCGGGTGAACCAGCCGCGCCAGTCTTCGGGTGCCAACTCGACCGCCCGGTCGCAGTCGGCCAGGGCATCGGGCAGTTCACCCCTCAAGGTCAAAGCACGGCAGCGCACCCGCAGCGCCTTGACGTTTTTCGGCCAGAAGACGACCGCCTGGGTGAAATCGGCGAGGGCAAGATCCGGGCGCTGGGTCCGGACCAGGGCGCGGCCGCGGAAGTAATAGGCATCAGACAGCCGCTCGGGCTCCAGCGCGTGGGCCTGGATCGCCTCCGTCAGATGCACGATGGCGCGGGGATAATCCTTGGCCTTCATGAAATGCAGGCCATAGGCAAGCTGCTTCGGCCCCTCGGCCGCGCCGCCGGCATCCGCATCGGCCGTGAGACCGTGTTCCTGCCGGCCCTGGTCCGTCCGGCCCCCGCCACCATGCGGGGGTTCCTGTGGTGCCTTTCCCAAGGGCGTCGCCCCGTGCCGCCGCCCCTGCCGGGTCGGGTCTCTCTGCCGGCCGGGCGCCTGCCCGGGGACTATTGGGAACAGGTTGGCTTCCGGCGGTTCGGCAAGACCGCGCTGCGCATCGACATGGTGGAACGCATCGCCGCCAAGGCCTGGGATCAGGCCAAGGCGGGCGGCAAGGCCGGGTTCGAGATTTCGCCGGACCTATTGTCCCTGGCCGGTTGCGGTGCGGCTGACATGGCGCAGATTCTCCGGGGTCTCGGCTTCAAGGGCCGGGAGGTCGAGGGCGTCCTGCGCTTCCGCCCGTCGGCGCGCCGACCCGCGCCGGACGCGCGCGCCGACGGTAAGGCCAAAGGCAAGGCGAAAACCCCGGCGCCGACGGTCGCGCCCAAGGTCGATCCCCATTCCCCCTTCGCCAAGCTGAAGGACCTGGTCCTGTCATGACGGATGGCGGTGGCAATCTGCGGCTGGACAAATGGCTGTGGTTCGCGCGGTTCTTCAAGGCCCGGTCGTTGGCCACCAAATACGTGCAGTCGGGCAAGTTGCGGGTCAATACGGCGATCATCGCCAAGCCGCATTATGCCGTGAAGATCGGCGACGTGCTGACCTTTCCCATGCGGGCGGGGGTCAAGGTCGTGAAGGTTCTCGACCTGGGCACGCGGCGCGGCCCGGCACCGGAAGCCCAGACATTGTACGAAGATCTGTCACCCCCGCCACCGCCGAAGGGTGCCACCGATATCGACCGGCCGGGCAAGGTCGCCCCGCGCGACGCCGGCAGCGGCCGGCCGACCAAGCGCGAGAGGCGGGAAACAGACCGCCTGCGTGGCGAGGATGCGGATGCCTGAATGAGGGGCGGCCTAGGCCATGCCCGCGCGTTTCTTGAAAATTACCGACAGGTTGTTGGCGGGCATCTTCACCGTTTCGACCAGATGCAGGCCGCGTTTGCGGGCTTCCAGGGCAACGTCGTCCAGGTTGCGCACGCCCCAGTCGGGGTTTTCGGCGCGCAGGCTGGCGTCGAACCGGGCGTTGCTCTCGGCCGTATGGACGCCGCCGAAAGTGAACGGCCCGTACAGGTACAGCACGCCGCCTTCGGGCAGGATGTCCCGGGCGCCGGTCAGCAGCCCCAGGCAGGCGGCCCAGGGCGCGATATGGATCATGTTCACGGACATCACCGCCGCCGCATCGCTTGCCGGCCAAGGACTTTGGGTCGCATCCAGGTCGAGGGCCGGCGGCAGGTCCAGCCCCGCATGGCGCGCCCAGGCATCGATGGAGGCCCGGTAGGCCGGGTCCGGGTCCGAGGCCTGCCAATCCAGATGGGGCAGGGCTTGGGCGAAGGCTGCGACATGCTGGCCGGAACCGGATCCGACCTCCAGCACCCGGCCCTCGGCCGGCAGCACGCGGGCCAGCACCTCCAGGATCGCGGCCTGGTTGCGGCCGGTCGCGGGGAAATTCAGGCGGGGGTCATCGGACAATGGGGTCATGGCCCCGAGGTTTAGGAGGGACAATCGGCGGGGGCAAGGAAAACCCGTAACTTTGCTGTGGTTGAGGGGATCGCCCGTGCGTGCTAACTGACTTCCCATGCTTACCAAATTGAAATCCTGGGCCGACCGCCTTTCCGCCGATGCGACCACGGCCCCCGCGGCCGAGACCCGCGAACTGGAAGCCGCCACGGCGCTGTTGCTGGTCGAGGCGGCGTCTCTCGACGGCGATTTCGACACCGGCGAAGAAGCGGCCATCCGCGGCCTGTTGACCGAGGAATTCAATCTGGATGACGGTGAGGCCGATGCCCTGATCGCCGATGCCAAGACACACGCCGACACTTCGGTCGAATTCTACGGCATGACCCGCACCATCAAGGAGCGCATGGCGCCCGAGGATCGGGTCCGGGTTCTCGAAATGGTCTGGGCCGTGGCCTATGCGGACGGTGAACTGCATGACTTCGAGGCCAGTCTGGCGCGCCGGGTCGCGGGACTTCTGCACGTATCCGACCGCGACAGCGGCGCCGCCCGCAAACGCGCCTTGGCGCGCCTTGAGCATGGCGCGGATAGGGCGTAAGTAAATGCCCTTGCCGGTATTTCGCAAACTTATTGCTTGCTTGGCCTAACGGCTTTCTGGATTTATCGAACTTAATCGACCTTACGGAGCCCGCAATGACCTATATCGTCACAGAAAACTGCATCAAGTGTAAATTCCAGGACTGCGTGGAAGTCTGCCCCGTGGATTGCTTCTACGAAGGCGAGAACTTCCTGGTCATCCATCCCGACGAATGCATCGACTGCGGCGTTTGCGAGCCCGAATGCCCGGCCGAAGCCATCGTTCCCGATACGGAACCCGGCGTCGAGCAATGGCTGGAGATCAATACCAAGTTCGCGGCCCAGTGGCCGAACATCACCTCCAAGGGTGATTGCCCGGCCGATGCCGACGATTGGAACGGCAAGGACGGCAAGAAAGAGATGCTGAGCCCGAATCCCGGTCAGGGCAGCTGATTCTGCATTCCGCGCGCCCGGCGGGCGCGCGGCTCTGTTCGCCCTGAAATCGGCGGGATTCCCGCCGAATGCGCGGAATTTGTGCACTTGCGAACCTGAGGGTGGTTTTTACCTGTAATTTGTGTTACAGTCGTCAATTGTTGGCCTTAAGGTCTATGTCCCCTCGGAACCGCCCATCTGTTCGTCCGGGGGGATTTTTACGGCCAACATTCGGCTGTGGGATGGGCGCTGGAGCGCCTGCCGGGGAAGACAGCCGCCCGCTTCAGGATTGGATCGGTCAGCGGCCACGTTCAGTGTCGCCGGACGATTTTTGTACCCTCTGAAGCATGCCGCCGGACCGTAATCGTCAGGGAGAGCGGGCCGTGGCGGGCCTGGGCCGCCCAATGACAAGAAGGGTAATATCGGAGTTGACCTCACCTATGTCCAAACAAGAAGAACTGCAGATCGATACCGGCGACTATGTCGTCTATCCGACGCACGGCGTCGGCAAGGTCATCGGCGTCGAAACCGAAGAAATCGCGGGCCATAAGCTCGATCTTTTCGTCATTTCCTTCGATAAGGACCGGATGACCCTGCGGGTGCCCGTGTCCAAGGCCCCGACCTCGGGCCTGCGCAAGCTATCGACGCGCAAGATCATGGAAGAGGCGATGACCACCCTCAAAGGCCGGGCGCGTGTCAAACGCACCATGTGGAGCCGCCGGGCCCAGGAATACGAAGCCAAGATCAATTCGGGCAATCCCGTGTCCATTGCCGAGGTCGTGCGTGACCTGCACCGCAACGTGGGCCAGCCCGACCAGTCGTTCTCCGAACGCCAGATTTACGAAGCCGCCCGCGACCGTCTGGCCGCGGAATTGGCGGCCGTCGACAAGACGGACGTGGAAAAGGCGACGGAAAAGCTGGAAAAAGTTCTGCGCGCCGCCTGATTTCAGGCAGGGCGTTGCCCGCCAACCGGGCGACCGTTAAGGCAAACGGCCGGCGTTTCTGATCTCCTTGCGGAGGCGGAGCCCGGCCGTTTTCCGTTTCCGGGGAGCATCGGCGGCGAATAGTCGCGTGCACAGACCAATAAATTCTCCACCTTTTGACATAAAAAGATATGCTCTCTCCGGGGAATGGGGAGAGCATGCCGGTGACGGAGACGCTGCCCGATAGTCTTGGGCTTGCCGCCGTCCGCGACCGTGTTGCGGCGCTGACGGATTTGTCCATGATGCGGGAATTCTGCGACTTCATCATCGCGGGCCTGGACGGCCGTGCGTTGCCGGTCTACGAAACCATCGACCTGATGAAGGTCCCGCACCTTGCCCCGCATATCTTCGTCCACGATTACCGGGGCGGGGTCGAGCGGGGCATGCTGGTCAAGTTTTCCGGCACCGCCATCGACGAACATTACGGCAAGGTTCTTCAGGGCCGTTATGTCGAGGAGGTCTACACGGGCAGTGACGGCCCCACGCATTATTTCCCGCTTCATTACCGGGCGATTGCCGAATGCCGCCCGTTTTTCGCTCGCCGTTCGATTGTGTTCGATCAAGGCGGGCCGATGGAGCGCTATAAGCAGTCGACGACGCTGTATATTCCCTGTTCCCAAGATGGCAGGACGGCCAATTACGGAATTGGCGTGGTTCTTTTCGGATCGGCGGGGACGGAGACGGAAGCCCTCTACCTGATCTTGTGAGAACGCATCCTTACGGCGTGACGACCTTGACCTTGGTACCTGGCACCAGCTTGTCCCCCGGCGCCAGGCCGTTGAGCGCCAGGAACCAATCCAGCTTGTATGATTCCAGCGGCATGATGCCCGCCAACTTGTCCGGAGTGTCACCCGGATTGACCGTCATCACGCGCAGTTTCAACGTCTTGACCGCCTTGGCCTCGGCTTCCGTCAGGGCGCGGAAGCTGTAGGTCACGCGGCGCAGGTCCTCGCTGCGCCGCGGCGTCGCCTCGGGCGGGGTCAGGAACAGGAAGCGATAGATGCGATCCTTGGCGAAGCGGATGGCGACCAGGCGCACGTCCCGGACCCCCTCTGAGGTGTTGCTGCGCGCACTTCCCGTGGCGGCCTCCAGCCCGTTCACGTCGATGCGTTCGACCCCGCGCAGACGCCCGCCGCCCCATGACGAAACGTACCCCCGCATGTCGCGGACCTGGGCCGCTTCCTTCTGCATCAGCTGATTGAACAAGATAACCGTGCGGTCCGGGCCGTGGGCGGCGACCTGGGACGGTGAGTTGATCAGATAGAAACCGGGTGGAACCTCGAACCGGAAGCCCAGTTCCGGATGTTCGAACACGCGGCCATGAACCACGCCTTCGTCTGGCGAATCGCCCCACAGCATGCCGTCGATGCGGGCCAGATAGTCCTCGCGCCCGACGCGCGGGTCGGCGTTAGGCGGCACCCGGGCCAGAGTGATGGCCTGGGCGATGCGGTCCGACGTGCGCGGATGGGTCGACATGATGTTG
>DNMS01000374.1:420-10913 GCA_003488105.1 Rhodospirillaceae bacterium | reverse complement strand
CTGGAATCGTAGCCGGCCTTGGACATGTAGCGCACGGCCAGCATGTCGGCCTCCAATTCCTGTTCCCGGGAATAGGACTGCAGGTAGATCTGGCCGACCTGACCGGCCAAGCGGTTCAGGTCGCCGGGCACGCCGAACACGGAACCCAGGATGCTGGCGCCGATCAACCCCAGGTTGGTCGCCATGGCCGCCGAATAGCGCTGCGCCGTGTGGCGCGCGGTCACATGGCCGATTTCATGGGCCAGGACACCGGCCATTTCCGCCTCGTTCTCGGCGAGGGCAATCAGGCCACGGGTGATGTAGACATAGCCGCCGGGCAGGGCGAAGGCGTTGATGTTTGAATCGTTCAGGACCGTGAACGTGAACTTCAGGTCGGGCCGGTCCGACGCCTTGGCCAGTTTCTCGCCGACCCAGTCGATATAGGTCTGGATCGTCGGGTTCTTGTAGGTCCCGCCCATTTCCTTGAGGATCTTCGGATGTTCCTCGGCGCCGACGCGCAGTTCGTCGGTTTCCGACATGAAGGCGGTAAAGCTCTGCTCCCCCGTTGCCGGATTGGTCGAGCAGGCCGCCGCCAACAGCAACGGTGCGATCAGGGCCAGGGCGGAAATCAGCGGGCGCATATCAGCAATATAGGGAGGAACGGCGCTACTTTGCCAGAACCTCGATCTGTTCCGGGTGGCTGGCTTCGATCATCGGGCCGTTCCAGTTCTTGAGCCAACCGCGGACGCGCACTTCACGGCCCTGATAGGCATCCGGCCCCAGGCCGGCGCGCTTGAACAAACGCGCCGCCTTGCGGTCGATGCGCACGGTGAAATCCGTGCGCCAGTTGGCGCCGAAGTTAAGGTAGATCACGCCGCGCACATCGGCCGCATCCGTGACCTGGCCTTCGATGACCTGGAAGGTGTCGACGTCGCGGGCCAGGGCTGCGGGATCGGCATCGCGGACCGCATAGAACGGATGGGCCCAGATGCCGCGCCCGGCGGCGCGGGCGGCGGCTTCCAGCCGGTACATCTCGGCCGCGCGTTCCCGGTTGTCGGGGAAGGTATAGACCCGGGCCATGCCGCGCGTCAGCATTTCGCCTTGGGCCCAGACGCCTTCGCGCCCGATCAGGTGAGCCAACAGCCGCCCATGGCGGTCCATGCGGGCATTGCCGTAAAACAGCTGCACGGGTTGGTTCATCAGGACGGCCTCAAGCGCCGCCTTGGATTCCTTGGCCAGCGGCCATTCCTTGAATCCGATGCGGCCCAGAGGCAGCTTGGGCGCTTGGATGCCGGTCAGGCGGACCTGAGAGGCACCGACGATATCCCGGTCGAGGAACACCGTATCGCCGTCGACCACGGCAACGACAACAGCCTGTTCGCCGGGGGTCAATGCGTCCTGAGCCGCCACTGGGGCGGCCCATAGAACAAATCCAATCAGGATGGTCGTGAACTTCATGGCATTGCCTCCGCCGATACGCCCGCCATGGCCCATACGTTAGCAGGTGAATGGCCGCCTGCCCGCAGGCTTTCGATGGTTTCCGCCTTGTCGCGTTTGGCCAGGCGCTTGCCGTCGGACCCGGCCAGCAGGCCATGATGGCGGTAGACGGGCGTGTCCAGGCCCAGTAGCGCCTGCAGCAGGCGGTGGACATGGGTCGCTTCGAACAGGTCCTGGCCGCGCGTCACGCAGGTCACGCCCTGAATGTGGTCGTCCGTGGTGACGGACAGGTGATAGCTGGTCGGCGTGTCCTTGCGCGCGAGCACCACGTCGCCGAATAATTCGGGCCGGGCGATCTGTTCGCCCTGGTCCAGATCGACCCAGGCGAGGGGGCCGGTCATTTCCGCCGCGGCGTTCGTCTTGAGGCGCAGGGCGTGGGCTTCGCCTGCCGCCATGCGGTCGGCGGCCCGGGCCGGGTCCAAACCTCGGCAGGTGCCGGGATAGAGGGGGCCGTCGGGACCATGCGGGGCGTGCCCGGCGGCGGCGATCTCCGCCGCCACCGGCGCGAATAGGTCACGACCATGAAAGCTGACCGAAAGCTTTTCCGGGCGCCAGGTGATTTCCCATGCCCGCGCCTTAGACGCCCGCCGGACCGTCAACGCGAAAAGACCATTATCAGGCCCGATGAACCAGCGCCCGTCCGCTTCCACGACCAACGCGCGGCGGTCCGTTCCTACACCCGGGTCGACGATGGCCAGGACCACGGCGCCGGGCGCAAGCCCGCCCGCCAACGCCGCCAACAGATAGGCGGAAGACTGCGGATCGAAGGGCGGCGCGTCGTGCATCAGATCGACCACCGGGACACCTGGGGCGCCCGCATGCAAGACCGCCTTCATCTGCCCCACATATGGACCTTGGAAACCGAAATCGGAGAACAGGACAAGCATGGTACCGGGCGCCCTCAAACGCATTGGGACAGACTGTTCGGACCCTAGCAGATCCCCAGAACGCAATCACCCGGCGCCGCTTTTCGCGGCGCCGGGTGCGCTATGGGTATTCATGGTGCGAATGTGCCTAAGGCAGGCTGGTCCCTAGACGGCGCCAACTGTGTCGGCAAGGGCCCGAGCGACGTGCTTCTGGACCTTTTCGAAGGCCCGGTTTTCAAGCTGGCGCACCCGCTCCCGGCTAATGCCGTACTGGCCTCCCAGATCCTCGAGGGTCGCGGGCTCGTCCGTTAGGCGGCGCTCGACGAAAATCTCACGCTCGCGCTTGGGCAGGGCCGCCATGGCTTCCTGAACCAGGGTACGGCGGAAGTTGCCTTCCTCGGTATCACCGAACATGGCTTCCGGGCTGGGGCGGTCATCGACCAAGGTATCCTGGAATTCGACAGCGCCTTCTTCCTGGGTCACCGGGGCGTTCAAGGACATGTCGCGGGCCGCAAGGCGCCGGTTCATGTAGGTGATGTCGTCGGTCGACACGCCGACTTCCTCGGAAATGCGCCGCGCGTCTTCCGGGTTCAACTCACCCGAATCCATGATCTTCAGGCGGCCCTTCAGACTGCGCAGGCTGAAGAACAGCTTCTTCTGAGAAGCGACGGTGCCCATCTTCACCAGGGACCAGGACTTCAGGATGTATTCGGTGATCGCCGCCTTGATCCACCACATGGCGTAGGTGGACAGACGGAAACCGCGTTCCGGCTCAAACTTCTTCACGGCCTTCATCAGGCCGATGTTGCCTTCGGAAATCAGGTCCGCAACCGGCAGGCCGTAGCCCCGGTACCCCATGGCGATCTTGGCGACCAGGCGCAGGTGCGAGGTAACCAGCATGTGGGCGGCATCAACGTCGCCATGCTCGGTCCAGCGCAGCGCCAGCCTTTGTTCCTCCTCCTTCTCCAAAAGGGGGAACTTCCAGATCTCGCGGAAATACTGGCTCAGGCCTCCTTCGGTCGGAACGGCAGGTACTGTCATCGTTGTCATTTTCTCTTCTTCCCCTGTTGCGACGGCACGAAACCGCCTAAGGACATGATTTGAGTTCTAGATTTCGAATACGGCGGCTCTATGGCAGGTCGGGGGCATGCCAAAGGCATTTCCCGACGCTGAACAGCGCGCCGCAGACATTGCGTTCCGCGGAAGCGGATGCATATCCAGATACAAGGTCAGATACAGGGAAGGATGAATTCGTGCGGTCAAAGCGCAGGTAAGCGTTCATGCCTTATCCTCCTTATGAAGCAATATGGCGTCTTAGGACATTTAACGACCTGTCAGCCGCAACGCCCACTCCGCCCGCCGTTAAAGCCGGGCAATTCACGATTGGCCCCATACGGGCACCAACACCGTTACTATAGCGAGTAACGTCTGAAATTTCAAGATTTTGGGGAAAATCCCCGGGCAATGGCCCGTTACTGAACGCTCTGGCTCAGTTTCGCGAACGAGGTATCCAGTTCACCACCGGCGGGCAGTTCGCTGCGAATTTCCGGCGCGAGATCGGGGATCGGCGGCAGGTCCAGGTTTTGGCCGTTGGAAATTTCCGCATTACGCTTCTGACGATAGAGCGAGCGGATTGCCGCATAGTAATCGACCGAAGTCTTCTTGATCTGGTCCAGTTCCTCGACCACATCGGCGTATTCGAGAAGGCCGTCGACGACATCAAGAGCCAGACCGATCTCGTCCGCGTCAATATTATCCAGATAGTAGCCCAGCGGATCGAAATAACCATCGATCAAAAGCCGCCCGATCGCATCGCGCGGATTGGACGGGCCAAGGATCGGCAGCACGACATAGAAACCTTCGCCCACACCCCAAACGCCCAGGGTCTGACCAAAATCTTCACTATGCTTATGGAAGCCCATCTCGGATGCCATGTCGACCATACCGGCCATGCCGACGGTGGTGTTGAGGAACGTGCGCATGAAAGTCACCAGTGCGCGTTCAAATTCGAACTGCAGCACATCGTTGACGAAGGTGATCGGCGACGACAGGTTGTCGAACATGTTCTTGAGCGCCTGCCGACCCGTCGCCGGGACCGTCGAATTGTAGGTATTGGCGATCGGCCGCAGAAGACCTTCCTGCACCCCTTCGTTGAAGGAGAAGATGGCCCGGTTCATGCTTTCCAGCGGATCATTGCCCGTATCGTCCGCCTGGGACAGTTGGACATCCGCCTGCGCGATCAATCCACCCTGAAACGATAGAACCCGTGCTTGATCGTCCGCCTGGGCAGTCCCCAAGGACAAGCTAGCCGCAAAAATCGCGCCGACCGCGAAATTCCGAAACCTACCGGTCAAAACCCAGCCCCATTTCCTCGTCACGACCACCCTTTATGGCAGCCGGTTGAATCTGCTTAGCAATGCGGCGTGCCCAGGCGCGCCATCTGTTGCCGTGAAGTAATAAGTGAAGTTGCCACCCCCCGCAACCGATTCAAAGTAATTTATTTACCGTTGACCGCTAACTAAATCGTGATGTCGGTGTGTCCCCTGACCCAATGCCAGGGTGCTTGAACCGCGTGGAAAAATGCATATCCTGGCACATAAGGGAGGCACTCATAATCATGGTTCCACTTCGCCGACAGGCTCTCAAGCTCGTGCTGGCATGGGTGTTCATCGCCTTCGCCGTGACACCTTCGACCGCCCGCGCCGACACACCTGAGGCGGTTGTCGATGCGTTCCACAGCGACCTTCTCGCCGTCATGAAAGACAGCGATAATCTTGGCATTTCAGGACGTTACGAGAAGTTTCTCGAGCATCTCGACCGCTATTTTCACATGCCTCTGATGGTCAGCTTCGTATCCGGGGCGCATTGGGCCAAGGCCGACCAGGACGCACGCCGAAAATTGAACGACGCGGCGCGGCGCTTGAGCGCCGGTGAGCTTGCCGTGCTGTTTTCCGGATATGGCGGCGAAACCTTCAAGACGGTCGGCACGCGGCCCATCAAGGACGGCTCCGTCCTGGTTGAAACGGAACTGGAACGACGGTCAGATTCGAATGTAAAAGTGACCTATCGACTGCGCGAATTCGGTGAAAAATGGCGAATCATCGATGTCCTTCTGGACGGCACCATTTCGCAGCTCATCAAACGCCGCGACGAATACCGCCGGACCCTTGAAGACAACGGAATTTCCGGTCTGACCAACCTGCTGAACGCCAAGGCGGACGAGATTCTCGCGTCCGGTCGTACGGCCAAGGCCGGCAAGTAAAACTCCATCGCCTGGGAATCGCCCCTGGCATGGCCGCGAAACCCGGCTTAAGTGTTCGCCCATGCGCAATCATTCAACGCCCATGCCCGTCGCCGCCGCCATCATCGCGATCATGTTGTTGATCGCGGGTACCATTCCCTCTGCCGCTCAGACGCCACGGACCACTCAGGCCGGTGAGGTAATCACCGCGTTCCATACCACCCTGCTAGACGTCATGAAGCGCGCGGACGCACTCGGCATGAAGGGCCGCTTCGAGACCCTGGCGCCGGCCGTGGACAAAGCCTTCCACCTTGATTTGACGGCGCGTCAGTCGGCCGGACGGCGGCCATGGAAAGACGCCACACAGGCGGAACAGGCGGCCCTGCTCGACGTCTTTCGCCGCTGGACCATCGGCACCTACGCCAATCAGTTTGACGGCTGGTCCGGCCAGGCCTTCGTCGATCACGGCCAAAAGCCGGGCCCACAGAAAGGCACCGTTCTGGTAGAGACGGAATTGACCGGCAAGGAGCCGGTCACACTGACCTACCTGATGGTGTTGAAGGACGGTCGCTGGGGCGTTTATGACGTCCTGGTGCGTCGCGGGACGACATCGATCAGTCAGCTCGCCAAGCACATTTCCGAGTTCAAAAGCATCGTGAAGAACGGCCTGCCCGCCTTGACCGACGCCCTGCGGGCAAAGACCCAGACTCTGCTCGGCGGATAGGCTCAGCCCGACGGCAGCCCGTTACCGCCGTCGTCCCCGTCCGCGTTGCCACGTTCGGCCGATTTCAGCAGGCCGCGCAGGGAATAGATCGACCCCAGCACAAATCCCCAGACCACGAAGGCGATTTCACGGATGCGCTTGACCGCCGCCAAGGCCACGCCGGCCTCCGGCGAACCCGTGACAGCCCCGGCCAGAACGATCAGCGCACTGTCCTGCGTACCCAGATTAGCGGGCACGAAAAAGGTCGCGGCGCGCACCATTTGGTTCACGGATTCGATGATGAGGGCTTCGCCCGGCGTTACCGGATGACCGAGAAAGTAGAGAATCGCGTAGGTTTCCGCCGCCCCGACCACCCAGTTGGCAAGCGCGAGCAACACCGCCGGCACGAATCGCCAAGGGCGTTCCGCATAAAAGTGGTGCAGGCGGTCCTCGACGTCGTGGATATGGCCAAGGGCGGCGTTGATGCGCGCGCCCAGACGTGTACGCCCCAGGCGGGAGCCCGTGCGCGAGGTCGCGCGGAATTTCTGGACCGCGAACAGGACCCCAATCCCGAAGGTCAGAAACAGGAAGCCGCCCAGCGCGAAGGAGGCGTATCGCCCGCCGGCCTCGTGCCCGGCCAATAGGATCAGGCCGATCAGCATGAAGATGACCAGGCCGATCAGGTTCACCGTGCGCGCCAAGATGATCGAGGCGATGCCTTCGCGGTAACTGACCGCATGATGGCGCTTCAGCAATACCGCCTTGATCGGTTCGCCACCGAACCCGCCCGCCGGCAGCACGGTGTTGAAGGCCTCGCCGACCATGCGGATCCGCCACACGATGTAGGACCAACGAAGCGTCAAAGGCAGGCGCAGGATGGCCAGATGCCAGGACAGACTGTCGATATAGAAGGCCGCGAAATAGATCGCGAAGGCCGCCGCCAATCCCTGCCAGCCCATGCCGAGAATGCTGGCAAGGGCGGCCTTGAAATCGACCTCGGCAACCACCCAGGCTAACAACGCCACGCCCAATCCGACATAGAGCCAGGTCAGAACCCGCGTCACGGGTCGGTCGCCGGCGGTCATGTCCGCCCCCGGCCGCGAACCGCAAGCAACGCCGGCAGCAGGACCAGGGTGCAGACCAGGGTCAGGGTGATGGCGATGGTCAGCAGCACCCCCATGCTGGCCGTGCCGGGATGGCCGGACAGCGCGATGGACCCGAACGAGCCGATGGTGGTCAGTGCGCTGAACAACACCGCCCGAGGGGTCGAGGTCTCGAAGGCATCGCCCGCCGCCCTATCACCGTCGGCGCGTTCCTGTCGGTCGCGCAGGACCAGATGGATGCCGCTGGCGACGCCGAGCCCGAACAGCAGCGGCAGGACGATGATGTTGGCAAAGTTGAAGGGCACCTGGAACATGACCGAGCATAGCACCGTCAGCACCGCCGCCAGCCCCAGGGGCGCGAACACGAAGGCGACGTCGCTGGCCCGGCGCAACAACAGGCCGAGCAGGATCAGGATCGCCGTCACCGCGATGGCGCCGGCCTCAACGAAGGCCGACAGCACCGCCCGCCCCGCCTCGTAGATCGTGACCGGCGCGCCCGACGCATCGGGGGTGACCTTGCGCAGCGCCGCGACGAAACGTTCGACGGCATCGGGATCGCGCAGGTCGTCGGCGGGAATCACCTCGAGCCGCGCCTGTCCGCCCGGCGCAACATAGCGCGCGCTGATATCAGTCGGCAGGTCGATCAATGTGAACGGCTCCGGGCTCAAACTGCCCCGCAGGCGGTCGACGGCGTCGGGGAATACGGCCAGAAGCCCCTGCTCCAGCCCCACCAGACCGGCGTCATCCAGGGCCTTCAACAGCGCCGCCAGCCGCCCGGCTGCCCGGGCCAGGTCCGGCCCCGCGTTGGTGGCGTCCAAGTTTGCCAAGGCCGCCCCCAGATTTTCGGCGGCGATGCGGCGACGCGCCGGGTCTCTGTCCCTCGTGCCGCCACCGGGCGCCAGCGACGGCAGCATGAACAG
Source organism: Rhodospirillaceae bacterium (assembly GCA_003488105.1). Next base: position 2,604 of record DNMS01000374.1, on the reverse strand, counting down.
GGCAAGGTCGCGGACAATCTCGGCCTTTTCCTCTTGGTCGCCCGGCACGAAGCTGAGGATCGAGGCGACGCCCTTGACCTCGGGCAGGGCGGTGAGATTTTCGGCCAGTCCGCGCGCCGCGTCCACGTCGGGGGCCAGCACCGTGGCGCTATAGGTCGACGCCCCCTTCCCCGCCGCCAGTTCATGGACGACGGCGACCGATTCCAGGTTTCGGTCCTGCAGGTTCAGGGGATCGAAGTCGAACCGCACCTGCGGCACGGCGGCCAGACCGATAACCGCCGCCGCCCCGGCACCGATCAGCACCCGGCGGGGGTGGCTTTGCAACGCGCGGCGGGCCCGGTCGGACCATCCCGCATGGCCGTCACGGCGGCCCGCTGGGGCGGGCATCAAAGTCAACAAGGCAGGCAGCACGGTCAGGTTCGCGGCCAAGGCGATGAACATCCCCGACCCCGCGATCAGGCCCAGTTCGGCCAAGCCCACGTAATCCGTCGGCAGAAAGGAATAAAAGGCGATGGCCGCCGCGACGGCACACAGCGTCAGCCCGCCACCGCCCGCCGCCGCCGTCGCCTCCAACGCCGCGCCGTTGTCATGGCCCCGGCCACGATGTTCCCGATAACGCAACGCGAAGTGAATGCCGAAGTCGACGCTGAGCCCGATGAACAGCACGGCGAAAGCGACGGAAATCAGGTTGAGGGCGCCAAGCGCCCAGATCGCGAACCCGGCCGTCCAGATCAGGCCCAGGATCAGGGTCGCCAGTACGGCGACGACCATGCGCAGCGACCGCAGGCCGAGGACCAGCAGCACCAGGACCAGGGTGAACGACAACATCCCGGCCAGGCCCATGCCCTGCTCGACGCTTTTCAATTCATCCTGCTGCAAAGCGGCCGATCCGGAGATGCGCAGGCGCACGGGCCCCGCCCCCTCCAGCTTCAGTTCCCGGCGCAGATCCTTGAGTGCTGCGATCGGCTTGCCCGCCGGCTGCAGCGAGGCGAAATCCAAGGGCGGCTTAAGCACGATGAACCGCCGGGCCGGCGCATCGTCTTCCCCGGCCAGAAGGCGCTGCCAGGACAGGATCGCGTCCTCACCCTTGGCGCGTTTCTCACCGACATCCGCCAACAGGTTAAGCACTTTGGCCAGGGCCACGGGCGGCGCCTTGCCGTCAAGCTGCTGTTCGATGCCCTGGCGCAGCAGGTCGAACAGGGTTGCCAGACTGGCATCGCCCCACAGACTGGCCAGGAAGGGCTGCGCTTCGGCGAGCCTCCCGGTCAGGTCTTCCAGTTCCGCCACGTCGAGGAACAACAGGCCGTTCTGCTGGAGGAACGGATCACCTTCCGGGTCGAACAGGCTGCCGAAGGTTTCCGGCTGCGCCGTAAGCCGTGCACGCAGTTCCCGCGCCGCCCGGTCGACCCGTTCGGGCACGGCGCCGTCCAGGACCAGCAGGATGTTGTCGCTCAGCTGCGGAAACAGACGGCTGATCTCGCGGTTGTTCTTGCGGAACGGCAGATCGGCGGACAGCATGTCCGTGGTATCCGTATGGATCGCCAGATTGCGCTGCAGATAAGAAAGCGTCAGCCCCGCGCCGATGATGGACAGCAGCACGACCGCCCAGGCGCCACGCCGGACCAGGCCGACCCAGGCCCGGAACAGAGTTCCCGGAAACGTGGCCGCTTCCGTCATCCCTCCTGCTTTCCGCCCGCGGCCAGGGCCCGGCGGCGGGCTCGATACTTGATCCCCCATTGCACGGCGAACAACAGCGCGAAGCCGGGCGCGCCGACGGTGGCGGCGACCAGCAGCGGTTCCTGATACCCCAGGAACACCAGGATCGGCACCGCCAGAATGGCGTCGTCAGGATCGAAGCCCATGAACGAGCCCAGTTCGGCGCTGCGCGCCCCCGCCAGGCTTTCCATGCGCATGACCAGCCACAGGATGAAGGTCACCGACGCCCCGGCGAGGACGCCCATGGGGATCGCAAGCATCCCCCATTCGCCGCCCCGAAGCCCGATACCCAGGCCGACGAAGATGACGGCATTGCATACGGCGTCGGCGATCAGGTCGAACTTGTGACCGGCGGCGCTGGTCTGTCCCGACAGGCGGGCATAGTCGCCGTCGCCCCGATCCAGCACCATGGACAGGATAAACAGCCCCGCCCCGATTTCCCACCACGGCAGGTCCAGCCAGGGGGAT
>DNMS01000374.1:0-237 GCA_003488105.1 Rhodospirillaceae bacterium | reverse complement strand
CGGCGATGCCCGTGGCCAGGCGCACGACGGTCACCTGGCTCGGCGTGACCTTAGTTCCCATCAGGGGTTTGGTCACGGTCTGACGCGCGACCTTGTGGATCCAGGTATTGTGACTAATGGTCTTGCCTCCGGCTGCGGGCGGGTTTACATGGGGCGAAAAGGATAGCCCGGAACATCATGAAAATTGCGGCAAAAGGCAACCGGCATCGGCACCGCCGTTGAAGAAATCATGCTGAA
>DNMS01000151.1:4779-5633 GCA_003488105.1 Rhodospirillaceae bacterium | reverse complement strand
CTTCGCCGACATCTTCTACAACAACAGCTTCAAGAACGGCATGCTGCTGATCAAGGTGTCCAAGGAAGAGTTGGACAAACTGATGGACGACGCCGACCGAGGCGCCAACGCGACCCTGACCATCGACCTGGAAAACCAGACCATTTCCGGGCCCGACGGCGGGGAAATCTCGTTCGACATCGATCCCTTCAAGAAGCATTGCCTGATCAACGGCCTGGACGACATCGGCTTGACCGAGCAGAAGGTGAAGAAGATCGACAGCTTCGAAGAACGCCGCGAGGCCGCGCAGCCCTGGATTCCGGGTGCCGCGACCGTCAGCTGAGCCACGCGATAAAAATCAAAGACGAGGAAACCAGCCCATGGCTGCCAACAAGAAACTGCTGATGCTGCCCGGCGACGGCATCGGCCCCGAAGTGATGAAACAAGTCCAGACAATCATCGATTGGATGGACAAGCGCCGCCACGTCTCGTTCGACGTGGCTGAGGACGTGGTCGGCGGCGCCGCCATCGACAAGTACGGCCAGCCGCTCGGCGACAATACCCTGGCCGACGCCATGGGCGTGGACGCCGTGCTGCTGGGGGCCGTCGGCGGCCCCAAATGGGACAACGTGGCGCGTGACCTGCGCCCGGAAATGGGCTTGTTGACCCTGCGCAAGGAAATGGACCTGTACGCCAACCTGCGCCCGGCGACGGTCCTGCCGGCCATGGCCAAGGCGTCGAGCCTGAAGGAAGATCTGGTGTCCGGCCTGGACATGCTGATCGTCCGCGAACTGACCGGCGGCGTCTATTTCGGCAAACCGCGCGGCATCGAAACGCTGGCCGACGGCAGCCGCAAGGCCGTCGACACCCAGGTT
>DNMS01000151.1:4321-4575 GCA_003488105.1 Rhodospirillaceae bacterium | reverse complement strand
CGACACCCAGGTCTATTCGGAGGCCGAGATCGAGCGCGTCTGCCGCCTGGCCTTCGAATTGGCCGGCAAGCGATCGGGCAAGCTGCATTCGGTGGAGAAAGCCAACGTGATGGAGACCGGCGTGCTGTGGCGTGCCATCGCAACCGAGGTCGGCAAGGATTTCCCCGGCATCGAACTGCATCACATGTATGCCGACAACTGCGCCATGCAGTTGGTGCGTCAGCCCAAGCAATTCGACGTGATCGTCACCGACA
>DNMS01000151.1:0-4111 GCA_003488105.1 Rhodospirillaceae bacterium | reverse complement strand
CAACCTGTTCGGCGACATCCTGTCCGATTGCGCGGCCATGCTCACGGGCTCACTCGGCATGCTGCCCTCGGCCTCGTTGGGTGCGGCCGACAGCGACGGGCGGCGCAAGGCCCTGTACGAGCCGGTGCACGGCTCCGCCCCCGATATCGCCGGCCAGGGCATCGCCAATCCGATGGCCATGATCCAGTCCTTCGCCATGTGCCTGAAGTATTCCTTCGACATGGGCGAAGACGCGAATCTCATCGAACAGGCCTGCAAGAACGTGCTGGACCAGGGCCTGCGCACCGCCGACATCATGGAAGCCGGGATGACCAAAATTTCGACCACCCAGATGGGCGAAAACGTGGCCAAGGAACTGGACAAGCTGGCTGCTTGACCGGTTCCTTCCCCCGGCCCACGACAAATAGTGTTCTGCGTCACAGCTTTGCAGCACACCGCTGCTTAGGTTAGCCCCTTATAAACACTCGGTACCGGCGCGCCCCGCCCCTGGGCGCGCCGCAACCGGAGGGTTGAGCATGCGGGATTCAGAAGAACAGGAGGCCCCGTCGGAACTGTCCGGAACAGCTTCCGACGCCGGGCCGGACTGGCAAGCCATTGTCGACAGCATCGACACGTCGATCCGTGTCTATGACGCGGACGACCGGCTTGTCGCCTGGAACAAAGCCTTTACCGAGATTGCCGGCGTCCCCCCACTGGAATGGCGCATCGGCATGACGCAGTACGAGGTGCTGGAGCAGTTGGCGCGGCGCGGCTACTACGGCGACGGAGATCCGAAGGACCTTGCGACCAAGCGGCTGCGTACCATCCGCAACAACCGCGACCGCGGCGCGCCCGAGGAAATCGCCGTCCTGCCCCGCATGTTCCGAACCCGCAAACGGTTCTGGCGGGACGACGGCATCCAGATCGCCACGTCGCGCAACATCGATCAGCAAACGGTCATCGAACAGGAACTGGCGAACAAATCCGCGATCCTGAAAACCCTGTTCGAAACCCTGGATCAGCCTGCTTGCGTGATGGATGGCGGCCATCGGATCATCGCCTGGAACGACAAGTTTCTGGAATTGGCCGGCCTTGATGCGAAAGACGCCCACGAGGGCATGCACACCCTTGAAACCCTGATCAGCTCCGCCCGCCTCGGCAATCTCGGCGAGGGCGACCCGGAAGAGCTGGCCCGCGCCCGTTACCGGCAAATCTGGGAGAACGGCCCCCCCGCCCCGCACGAAGTCATCCACCGGGCGGGTGGACGGACATTCGACGTTCACCGGGGGCTGCTGCCCGACGGCGGCGTGGTCTCCATCTTCAACGACGTGACGGAGCGCGCCCGCGCCGCCGAGGAATTGCGCGAGGCCAAGGCCCAGGCCGAGAACGCCAACGCGGTGAAATCGGACTTCCTCGCCAACATGAGCCACGAACTGCGCACGCCGCTCAACGCCATCATGGGCTTCGCCGAGATGATGATTCACACCAAATTCGACGACCCCGCGCGCTATCAGGAATATGCCGGCGACATTCGAAGCAGCGCCGAGCTGTTGTTGAACATCATCAACGATCTTCTCGACCTGTCACGGATCGAAGCGGGTAAGACTGAATTCCGTCTGGTCACCGTCAATCTGTACGACTGCGCCTCGACCTGCGTCGACCTCATTCAGCGCACGGACGGGGCCCAGCGCCTGACCATCGAAAACCTCGTGCCAAGCGACTTTCCCAATGTCCAGTTGGATGAGACCTTCCTGCGCCAGGCATTGCTGAACCTGCTGTCCAATGCGGTCAAGGCGACGCCCGACGGTGGACGCATCACCGTCACCGCCGAGATGTCCGGCTACGAGCGGTTCGCCCTGACCGTCGCCGATACGGGCATCGGCATGCCGCCGGACATGGTCGAGACCGTATTCAACCCCTATGACGGATCGGGCAACAGCTACGTGCGCAAGGAAAAGGGTACGGGTCTGGGACTGTCGATCGTCAAGCGCCTGGTCGAAATGCTGCGCGGCGACGTTTCCATCGTCAGCGCGCCGGGCGAAGGTACGGCCGTGCGCATGGACCTGCCTGTACGATACGCGGAGTGACGCCGCTCTGTCCTTGATGTTGTTCCTGCCGCTATGATGGTCGTCAACGGATCATAATCCGGCCCCGGCATCGGCCAGCATGAACCCGGCCGAAGGACGGCGCCAACACCAATTGGAAATTGAAGGGCGCGATGGTTAAGCCGCCAAAGCGTAAAAACCACATCCCCCTTACGAAGCTGGTAAAATTCGCGCGGGATATCCGCACAGCCATGTGGTTCCGCCCGTCTGTCTGCAGCTTGCTTGCCGCGATGGTAGCGCTCGTCATCGCCGGCATAGATCAGTCGATCCCCGAAAGCACGGCAAGGCTGCTTCCAGTCATCGACAGCGAAGCGGCCAAGGACCTGCTGCGTCTTGTCGCCGCTGGCATGCTGACCGTCACCACCGTCACCTTATCCGTGACAATGCTGGTCCTCAACCTAACGGCCAGTCAAGCCTCCCCCCGGGCGGTGCCGGAATTGATGGCCGATCCCGTCACACAGAACGCATTGTCGACATTCCTCGCAACGTTCGTGTTCGCGGTCGCGGCGCTCGGCCTGTTCGGGTTCAAGGCGGTTTCCGGAACCGGCGTGACCTTGATTTTCGCTGTCTCCGTGTTCCTCGGCGCTTGGGCAATTCGCTATCTGGTGCAGTGGATGCATCATGTCGCAGCATCGTCCAAGCTCAGCAGCATTATCGTAAAAATCTACAATCAGGCTGAAAATTGCCTGGGGAACTACCTGTCCGCCGACACCCGAGAAAGCGGTGACTTTCCGGCCCTGAATGACGGCGACGGGGAAATCATCCGCGCCGGGGAAACAGGCTATGTTCAACTGGTCAATATCGAAACACTGACGCAATCTGCGGAAACGTTGGGCCTTGTCGTCAAGCTCCATGTGTCGGAAGGCGATTTCGCCCACGCCGCAACCACGCTGATGACGGCATGGGGAGCAAAGTCGGCGGACCGCGAAGCACAGGCCCGTCTTTGCCGGTCCATCGCCATTGGCAGCGAACGAACCCCAGAGGACGACCCTCGCCTGGGCATCGAGATTCTGGCCGAAATTGGGTGCCGGGCGCTGTCGCCGGGCCTCAACGATCCGCAAACCGCGATTATCTGCATAAACTACCTGAGCGCCCTGTTGACCCACGCAGGCAGAGTGCCCAAGGAGGAATACCCTGCCAGCCAGGTCAAAGGGGGGCGCGTTGAACGCGTCGTCGTCAGCTTCGAGCAGCTGTTGATCCGCGCATTCCGCCCCCTGGTTCGGGACGGCGGCGGCCAGACTGAAGTCATCGAACGCATTTTGGAGGTTCTGGCGGAAATGAGCCGCACCGTTTCCATCGACCATTTGGACGCGCTGTCCAACGAAGCGGACCACGCCGCCGAAATGGCCTGCAGCAAGCTGCCCCTTGCCGCAGACAAGGAATCCATCACCCAGGCGGCCAAGGCGGTCTCGGCAACGATCCGCGCAAGACGCTAGGTTCCGCCGCCGAAGGTCGTGAATCCACTTGCCAGCGGAAACGGAAGAAGGTATTTCACCCGACTATGAACATGCACGACGCAATTCTGGCCCCGCTTCCCACCATTAAAGGGAAGATTAAAACCGCCACCACGAGGTGACGCGGGCTTGCTGCATTGTGCGATATTAGCAAACGGCCCGCGGATACACCCCGCGGGCCGTTTGCGTTATGATACGCGCATCGTCCCGCCCGGGATGTTCGATCCAAGGGCTCCAGGGACGTAAGGAGAGTTAAAATCATGGGTTACAAAGTTGCCGTCGTCGGCGCCACGGGCAACGTGGGCCGTGAAGTTCTGCAGATCATGGCCGAGCGGGAATTCCCCGCCGACGAGGTCGTGGCGCTGGCCTCCGCACGGTCGGTCGGCCGCGAGATCTCCTATGGCGAGGACGAAGTCCTCAAGGTGCAGAACCTGGAAACCTACGACTTCAAGGGCACCGACATCGTGCTGTCCAGCCCGGGGGCCAAGGTGTCCGCCAAATATTCGCCGATCGCCGCCGCCGCCGGCGCCGTCGTGATCGACAACACCAGCCAGTTCCGCATGGACCCGGACG
>DNMS01000308.1:3253-4707 GCA_003488105.1 Rhodospirillaceae bacterium | reverse complement strand
CCTGCACCTCGTCGGACAGGCCCGCCACCATGGGTGTCTTGAACACGCCGGGGGCGATGGTCATCACGCGGATGCCCGACTTGGCGAATTCGCGCGCCGCCGGCAGGGTCAGGGCCGCGACCCCGCCCTTGGACGCCGCATAGGCGGCCTGGCCGATCTGGCCTTCGAAGGCGGCGACCGACGCCGTATTCACAATCACCCCGCGCTCGCCCGTCGCCAACGGGTCGAGCCCCTGCATGCCATGGGCGGCCAGACGCATCAGGTTGAAGGTGCCGATCAGGTTGATCTGGATGGTCTGGGCGAACACGTCGAGCGCCTGCGGCCCGTCGCGGCCGACGATGCGCTTGGGCGGCGCGATCCCGGCGCAGCTGACGGCGACGCGGGCCGGGCCGTGGGCGGCGGCGGCGGCAGCGACGGCGGCTTCCAGCGAGCTCGCGTCGGACACGTCGGCCTGAACGGCCTTTCCGCCGATGGCGCTTGCAACTTCCTCGGCACCGGCCAAATTAAGATCAAGGCAGGCGACCTTGGCGCCCTTGGCCGCGAGTGCGCGGGCCGTCGCGGCCCCCAGGCCCGAGGCGGCGCCGGTGACCAGGGCCGCGTGACCGGAAATGTCCATGGGTGTCCTCCGTCATTGGAAGTGTTCTGATAGGGTGGATGACTTCTAACAAAGCAAGGGTGTGGCGACAACGTGACACGCAGACCGGATGACCGCGACCCCGGCGACGAAGGCCTGGTGACCCGGGACCTGGGCGGCAAGGTGCGCCGGACCATAGGCAAGGTGCCGTTCACCCGCGACGCCGTGGCGGCCTTCTACGCGGCCCGCGATCCGGCCACGCCGACGGGCGTGAAGATCGCCGTGATGAGCGCGCTCGCCTATTTCATCGTGCCCTTCGACCTGGTCCCCGATTTCATCGCGGCCTTGGGGTATACGGATGATGCGACCGTGTTCTACGGCGCCTGGCGGCTGCTCGCCCCGCATTTGAAGCCACAGCACGAAACCAAGGCGCGGGCATTTTTGCTGCAGGAAACGAAGGGCGAGATGCCGCCGAAGGATTAGGCGAAAGCCGCGCCCAGGCCATCCATGTCGAGGTGCGCCTCCAGATGCTTGGCGAGCGCATCGAGGGTTTCCTCGACCCTGGCCGCGTGGGACGCCGCCGCATAGTCGCCCGCCCGCAGGGCCGAAAGGAACGCCGCGCGAAAACCGTCCGCCGCGAACAGGCCGTGGACATAGGCCCCCATCACCCGCCCGTCGGCGGAAACCGCCCCGTCCGTGCCGTCCGCCAGCATCAGCCAAGGCCGCACCAACCCAGCACCCGTGGTCTCGCCCATATGCATCTCGTAGCCGGTGATGGCCTGATCGAAAATCGTGTCGCGGCCCGCCGCCGGGCGCAGGGTCTTGGCCGCGCCGATCACCGTCGCCACATCCAGCAGCCCCAGGCCCGCCACCGTCGCCG
>DNMS01000308.1:525-3107 GCA_003488105.1 Rhodospirillaceae bacterium | reverse complement strand
AACGTCGCCGCAGCCCCCTCGATCCCGTCCGGGTCGGCAACGGTTTGCCCCAGCATCTGATAGCCGCCGCACAGCCCGACGACGACCCCACCCCGGCGATGATGGGCCAGGATGTCGATGTCCCAGCCTTCGGCGCGCAGCGCCGCCAGGTCCGAGAGCGTCGCCTTGGAGCCGGGGATCAGGATCACATCGGTGTCGGCCGGAATGACCGCCCCCGCCTCGACGATCACGACCTCGACCCCATCCTCGGCGTTCAAGGGATCCAGGTCGTCAAAATTGGCGATGCGCGGCAGGCGCGGCACGGCGATGCGGATGCGGTCCGGCGCGGTTTGTTTTTGCCCGGCGCCCGCGTCCAGCGCCACCGCGTCCTCGGCCGGCAGCAGGCGGGCGGGCGCGAAATGGGGCACCACGCCGAAGCAACGCATGCCGGTACGGTCCTTGATGATCCGGATCGCGTCGTCGAACAACGTCACGTCGCCGCGAAACTTGTTGATGACATAGCCACGCACGCAGGCGCGCTCTTCCTCGGTCATCAGATCCCAGGTGCCGACCAGGCTGGCGATCACGCCGCCCCGGTCGATGTCGGCGACCAGCACCACCGGTACCTGCGCCGCCAGGGCGAAGCCCATGTTGGCGATATCGCCGGCCCGCAGGTTGACCTCGGCCGGGCTGCCCGCCCCTTCGACAATGACCAGATCCGCGCCGTCCCGCATGACGGCGAAACTGTCCAGCACGGCGGCCAGCAATTCCGGTTTCATCGCGTGATAGTCCCGCGCCTTGGCATTGCCCCGGACCTTGCCGTGAACGACGACCTGGGCGCCGATCTCCGTCTGCGGTTTCAGCAGCACCGGGTTCATGTGCACGCTGAGCGGCTGGCGCGCGGCCTGGGCCTGCAACGCCTGGGCGCGGCCGATCTCGCCGCCGTCATCGGTCACGGCGGCGTTGTTGGACATGTTCTGCGGCTTGAACGGGCGCACGGTGCGGCCCCGGTTGGCGAACAGGCGGCACAGGCCCGCGACGATCAGCGATTTGCCCACGTCCGAGCCCGTGCCCTGAACCATCAGGGCCTTGGCGGGCCCGGCGGGACGGGCAGGGATGCTATTTGTGGGCGGCAAGGGCCTGGATCAACGGATCAGCGACAGGGTTCGACTGCCGGCCCGCCAGGATGCTGTCGGGTGTCGCACCCACGCCGTAAAACGCTTCATTCAGATCACGGCGACGAATGAACACGGCCCCTTCCAGGGAAAATCCGGCATAAAGCCCCGATTTCGAATTGGCGAAGGCGACGATGTCGGCCCCCGCGTTGGTCGTCACGGCACCCTCGATCCCGGCCCCGTAGACGGCCATGGTGATGCCGCTGTCGGCGCCGATCGAACCCTGATTTTCCAGCACGGCCTTGAGCGCCCCGTCGGAACGGATGATCAGAATGACCTCGGTCTGCTGAATGCCCGCCTGCAGGCCGAAGCTGGCGACGCCGAGGGACAGGAACACCGGGGCCGACCAGGACCCGTCGGGTGCCCGCGCCAACAACACGCCGTTGCCGCCCTCGCCGCCGGCGATGAAGCCGGCCTTGACCAGATCGGGGAACACCACGACGGCACGCGCCGTCGGGATGTGCTTGGCCGCCTCGGCCAACTGCTTGACCGTGGTGAAGCGTTCGACCGTCGCCGTCGCCGCCGCGATGATGTGACGGGCCGCCACGGGCGGTTCCGATTCCAGGCGGGTACAGCCGGCCAGAACCATGAGGGTCAACGCCAGCATAAGAAATCCGCGAATGCCTGTGGTCATCGTAGGGTCCCCTCGCCCGGTCAAAACTCGATCCCCGCCTGGGCCTTCACGCCCGCGCGGAACGGATGCTTGATCATCTCCATTTCCGTGACCAGGTCGGCCGCCTCGATCAGGTCGTCCTTGGCGTTGCGCCCGGTGACCACGACATGCAGGTCGCGGGGCTTGTTGCGCAGGGTTTCGACCACCTCGTCGAGCGGCAGGTTGTCGTAGCGCAGCACGATGTTCAGCTCGTCCAGGATGATCATCTTGTAGCTGGGGTCGGCCATCAATTCCTTGGCCGCGTCCCAGGCCTGGCGCGCCGCGGCCAGATCGCGCTGGCGGTCCTGGGTTTCCCAGGAAAAGCCCTCGCCCATGGCGCGGATGGTGACCTGATCGGGGAACTTGGCCAGCACGTCGCGCTCGCCCGTTTCCCACACGCCTTTGACGAACTGCACGATGGCGACGCGCATGCCGTGGCCGACGCAGCGCATGGCCATGCCCATGGCGGCGGTCGACTTGCCCTTGCCCTTGCCGGTATGGACGATGAGCAGGCCGCGCTCCTCGGTCTTGGTCGCCAGGATTTTGTCCCGCGCCGCCTTCTTCTTGCGCATCTTCTCGGCATGGCGGGCGTCCAGCTCCGCCTCGGTCATCGTGTCTTTGGTTTTTTTATCCATTGGGGCGCGCCTCATCTATCGGCTGATCATAACTTATCCCGGCTTCCGGGGCCTGCCGTCAACCGTCACGGGCAAGACGCTCCAGAAGCGGGCGGTCGACTTGCCCTTGCCTTTGCCGGTATGGACGATGAGCAGGCCGCG
>DNMS01000308.1:0-284 GCA_003488105.1 Rhodospirillaceae bacterium | reverse complement strand
AAGGCGAACAGATAGTCGACCGTGGCCGCCATCTCGAAGGCCCCCTTGTAGCCGTGGCGCATGACGCCCTGGATCCATTTCGGATTGGCCGCCCGGGCGCGCACGACGCGGGAAATTTCTTCATCTAAAGTGCGCACACGGGGGCTTTCCGGGCGCGCGTGATCGCCGAAATAGACAGCGGGCTGGCTGCCCTTGAGCGACCGCACGGCGGCGGTCAACCCGCCCTGAAATTGGTAATAGTCGTCGGAATCCAAAAGGTCGTGTTCGCGGTTGTCCTGGTTCTG
>DNMS01000109.1:7088-9075 GCA_003488105.1 Rhodospirillaceae bacterium | reverse complement strand
GCCGAGCCGAAGGTTGGCCCGCGCGGCCGATAACTTCGGCAAGGGCCGGGACGTATCGAACTTCAAGCCCGAGGGGGCGACCGAGGTTCGCCAGGCGGCCCAGGCCTTCATGGCCATGCGCGAACGCATCCAGCGCCAGATCACCCAGCGCACGGACATGCTGTCCGGCGTGTCCCACGACCTGCGCACGCCGCTGACGCGGATGAAGCTGCAATTGGCGATGTTCAAGAACGTTGATGGGGTCGACGACCTGTCCGCAGACGTTTCGGAAATGGAACACATGCTGGAAGGATATCTTGCCTTTGCCCGCGGCGAGGGCACGGAAAAACCGGCGCCGACGGATCTGGGCATGCTGCTGGAGGACGTGGTCGGTCAGGTCCGCCGCCGTGGCCGGCCCATCGACCTGCATCTGGAGGATCGGTTGAGTCTGCCGCTGCGTCCCAACGCCTTCAAGCGCTGCGTCACCAACCTGGTGGAGAACGCGGCGCGCTATGGCCAGCATGTGTCGGTGCGGGCGGGACACCGGGGCGACGCCATCGAGATCACCGTGGACGACGACGGCCCGGGCATTCCCGAGGATAAACGTGCGGAGGTGTTCCGGCCGTTCTTTCGGCTCGACGATTCCCGCAACCCGGAAACCGGTGGGGTCGGGCTGGGCCTGACCATCGCCCGCGACGTGGTACGTAGCCACGGCGGCGAAATCCTGTTGTCGGAATCGCCGACAGGGGGCCTGCGCGGCCGCATCCGTCTTCCCCTATAGGCAGGCCGGGCCCTATAGGCATATCGGGCAGGATGCTTACAGCGGATTTCATGGCAATTCCGCCGATCACATCTATAATGGGAAAAGATCAAGTAGTGGTCCGATAATCAAGGCACCGCGGCCCTGGGAGGGTTCGGCTTGGTGTCTGGGGGGTGTAGGTGGCTGATTCCCTTCCGTCGAAAGTTCTGATTGCCGACGATCACGCCCTGTTCCGCAAGGGGCTGGGCTCGCTGTTGGAAATCATCGATCCCGACATCACGGTCGTCGAGGCCGCGAGCTATCCCGAAGCCCTGCGCACGGCCAACGAAACCGACGACCTGGACCTCGCCCTTGTCGATCTGGGCATGCCGGGGATGGAACGGTTCGCCGGACTGAACGCCCTGATCCGTTCCCTGGATGGCGTGCCGGTGGTGGTCGTGTCCGCCGCCGAAACGTCCGAAGAAATGAGCCTGGCCATGGACTGCGGCGCCCATGGCTACATCCCCAAGACCCTGGACAGTTCCGTGGTGGTCAATGCCGTGCGCAAGGTGATCGCCGGGGAAATCTATCTGCCGCCGACGCTGCTCGATTGGGCCCCCGGCGGGGCCAAGACCGAAGGTCCGGGCGGATTGCACTTGACGCCGCGCCAACGCGACGTGCTCAACCTCATGGCCGGCGGCAAGTCAAACAAGGAGATCGCCCGCATCCTGGGGCTCGCCGAAGGCACCATCAAGCTGCATGTCACGGGCCTGCTGAAGGTGCTCGACGCGAACAACCGGACCCAGGCGGTGATCAAGGCGGCATCGCTGGGACTGACACAGGGCCTGGAACAGGACTGACCGCGCCGACAAGGAGGGCGCCATGACGTCCCGCTGTTCCCCTGCTGACCATGGCACCAGAAGCCGGGAAAACAAAAATCATCCATTGAACGTCCGCCGCCAATCAGGCACGGCGGTCGTTGCCGTCCCGGTATTGATTTCGGCGGCGCCGGCATGGGCGCAATCCGGTGAGGCGATGGCCCATCCGGGGCCGGCGATCATGGTTGGACTGACCGTGGCGGTGGTGGCGTTCCTTGTCGGGTTGTGGTGGGGCCGCCGCCGTCGCGACCCGGCGGGCGTGGCGGTTCCCGAAACACAGGTGGCGGAAGCCCCCCGCCGGCGTGCGATGACGGCCGCCGAACGAGATGCCGAAACGGACGCCCATTACCGCATCATTTCCGAACTGACCTCGGACGTCGTCTATGCCTAT
>DNMS01000109.1:6391-7022 GCA_003488105.1 Rhodospirillaceae bacterium | reverse complement strand
CCTATGACGTTGCCCCCGACGGTCGGGTGGCCTCGAAATGGCAGGTCGGCGGGATCGACGGTCTGGCCGGGCAATCCGGGCAAAGCGACGCGCCCCTTGCCTGGCTGACCCAGATTCATCCCGACGACGTGCCGATCCTGGAATCCCGCGATCAGCGCCTGCGCCTTGGCATTCCCTCGACAGACGAATTCCGCCTGCTGTCCGCCGACGGCCGGGTGCGCTGGCTGCGCGTCTATTCGCGCCCGGAACGGGGCACCAGCGGCGAGGTCGTGCGCGTGGTCGGCGCCGCCAAGGAGATCACCCAGGACAAGCGTTGGGAAGAGGCGCTGGCCGATTCAGAAAGCAAGCTGCAGGCGACGTCGCGTACCGCCCGCGTCGGTTATTGGGAACATTTCCCGGATGATAACCGCACCATCTGCTCGCCCGTTCTGTGGCGGATCTGGGGCTTGCGTCCCGGTCGTGCGGGGCCCACGGGCAAGGTCTTCCTGGACATGATCCATCCCGACGATCGGCCGCGCATCGCCGCCGCCTATGAAGATCCCGTGCCCAACTGCCGGCATGAATATCGAGTTCTCCGGCCCGACGGCACGGTGCGCTACGTCTTTGAGGATCTTAGCGCCGATTTCGACGA
>DNMS01000109.1:0-6198 GCA_003488105.1 Rhodospirillaceae bacterium | reverse complement strand
CGCGATTCCGAACTGCGCTATCACGCCATCGTCGAAGACCAGACGGAACTGATCCGCCGTTGCACCCCCGACGGGGTCCGGACCTTCGTCAACGAAGCCTATTGCCAGTATTACGGCGTGCCCCGTGAACAGCTGATCGGCCGGCCCGTCGGCTCGGAACTGAGCGACGGCGAAGCCGTCCTGCGCCAAACCATCATCCGCCGTATCGGCCCGAAAAATCCGATCGAGGAGAACCTTCATCGGGTCGTCGGGCGTGACGGCAAGGTCAGTTGGCAGCAATGGACCGAACGCGCGGTGTTCGACGACGACGGGCGCATGGTGGAAATCCAGGGTGTCGGCCGTGATGTCACGGCCACGAAAGAGGCCGAGGAAATGCTTGCCGAGGCCAAGGATGCAGCCGAGCTGGCGAGTGCGGCCAAGTCGCGCTTCCTGGCCGCCGCCAGCCATGACCTGCGCCAGCCCCTGCAGGCGCTGGCGATGTTCGTCAACGTGCTGTCGGAACGGGACCTGGACGACAAGGCGAAGCAGCTTATCAACCGGATCAGCGATTGTTCGGACGCCCTGGAACGCTTGCTCGGCTCGTTGCTCGACATTTCCAAACTGGATGCCGGGCTGTTCGTGCCGCAACGGCGCGATTTCAACCTGGGCGCGGTGCTGGAACGCCTGTGTTCGGAAATCCGCCCGCTGGCCGAGGAGAAGGGCCTGCGGCTTAACATGGTGCCTTGCGCGCTTCTGGTCGACAGCGATCCGGGCTTGCTTGACCGTCTGCTGCGCAATCTTTTGACCAATGCGGTGCGCCATACGGAAACCGGCAAGATTCTCGTCGGCTGCCGGCGTGCCGGGGCCAATGCGCGTGTTGAAATCTGGGATACGGGCGTCGGCATTCCGGACGACCAACTGGATATGATCTTCGAAGAGTTCCACCAGGTCGGGAACCCGGCGCGCGACCGGCGCGAAGGGCTGGGCCTGGGGCTCGCCATCGTACAGCGCCTGTCCAATCTGCTCGACCATCCCGTGGATGTGCGGTCATGGGTGGGCCGGGGGTCGGGGTTCTCCGTCAGCCTGCCCTTGGCGGGCGATCATGCGCCTGCGGAAATGACCCTGCCGGCGGATGAGCATCCCGATGTGACGGGGGCCGTGGTGGTCGGTATTGACGACGAGGCCGACATTCGCGACGCCCTGGGGTTGTTGTTGACCGGCTGGGGCTATGACGCCGTGGTCGCCGGCTCGGCGGTCGAGGCGATCGCCAAGCTGGAGCAGGAACGCAAGCAACCGGAATTGGTGGTCGCCGATTATCGGCTCAAGCTTGGCCATACGGGGGCCGACGCGATCCTGGCCATCCGCCATGTCTGGGGCGGCGAGGTGCCGGGTTTCCTGCTGACCGGCGACACGGGCCCGGACCGCCTGCGGGAGGCGGCGGCCAGCGGATTCGAGGTCATGCACAAGCCGATCCAGCCCGAGAAACTGCGTCTGATGGTCGCGGAATCGATCGCCTATGCCCGCCGGATGGCCGCGATCGAGGCGCGTACCCGGGCGCAGGAAAAGGACGAGATGGAACGCCAGATCTGACGGGCGGCCGGGAAGATCAGAAAAGCCGTCCGCCGTTAGGAACCTTCAGGTCCGGGTGGATCATCACGACCTCGCCGTCCGCGTCGGGAAACCCCAGGACCAACACTTCCGACATGAACTTGCCGATCTGCTTTGACGGAAAATTGACGACGCCCGCGACCTGACGCCCGACCAGGCTGTCCGGCGTGTAGTGGCGGGTGATCTGGGCCGAGGTCTTGCGCTCGCCGATATCCGGGCCGAAATCGACCCACAGTTTGATGGCGGGGCGGCGGGCCTCGGGAAAGGGTTCGGCGCGGACGATCGTCCCGACGCGGATATCCACGGCCAGGAAATCGTCGAAAGTGATCTGCGGGGTCGGGCTTTCGGACATGGAGTGTCTCCTTCGGCCCGGAAATTTATCGCGCCCACCCCGTCATGCAATCAAAAAGGCGCGCAACAAAAAAGGCCGCCCTCGGCGGGCGGCCTTCTTCGAAAGACGGAAAAGCCGATTACTTGGCTTTGCTCATCTGACCCTTCATTTCGTCGAAGGCTTCGGCGATGCGGGTGTTGATCACCTTAACGGCGGCGTCGTTGGCTTTGGTGACGACGTCCGTAACCTTCTTGGAATTGGCCAGGGAGGATTCGAAAGCGGCCTTGCACAGGTCCAGTTCCTTGGTCACCAGATCCTGCGGGGAAGAAACCTTGCCCAGGGATTCGGCGGCGGTGCTGGCCTGATCGAACGCGGCCTTGAACAGTTCGGCCTGCTTCTGGGCAGCGGCCTGGACGCCTTCGAAGGCGGCCTGGCTGGCCTTGTTCAGGGCTTCAAGGTTCTTGCGCTGGATGTCCATCACGGCGTTGACGTCGATGGCTTCCATGGAGCCGCCCTTCATCGCCTTCATGACCTGGTCGGACATCTTGGCGGGGTCGAAATCGGCATAGATCTTGGTGAAGTCGGTAGCCCAGGCGGGGAAGCCATTTTTGTCGAGCTTGAACATATCGGTGTACATTTGGTCGGTCCTCCATTGGAGCGCGAAAGGGAATGTGCTTTGTGCATGTGCGAGAGTTATGCTGCACTGCAACAGTGACGCCTATATGCGGTCGAATGGGGATGTAAGTCAAGCCTTATATTGCAGTGCAATAAAATAAAACTTAGGCCGGGGCGGCCTCGGGCCCGTCCTGGCGGGGGGACCGTTTCGGGCGGACCCGGCCGAGAAACCGCATCGCGGCCTCGGCCCGGCGCAGCCCCTTGTCGAGCGCCGCCATGGTCTTCGCTTGATCGGCGCCGTCATCGCCCAGCCACACCCGAAAGGCATCGGCATAGACCAGGGCGAGGCCCTTGGCATGCAGCAGTCCGCAGGGGCCCGAGGCGTCAATCCCCGCGGCCGCAAGCACCCGGGCCATGGTCCGGGCCATGCGCGGCAGAAACCGCAGTGCCACCGGATCGCAGAGCGAATCCTTGGCGATCTCGGCCATGGCGGCCCGGTGCGGGGTCAGGGCGTCAAATCGTTCCATCAACAGGTCGAACAGGCGGTCGCGGATGCCGACGCCCGCGTCGCCCGAGGCCGCATGCGTGTCGGCGGCGGTCAGCATCTGCGCGTCGATGCGGTCCTGGAATGCGTTGACGATGTCGTATTTGGTGGGAAAGGGGATCAGGACGTCGGCCAGCGGCACCCCGGCGTCAGCGGCGACATCGGCCAGGGACAGGCGCCGCCAACCATCGCGCGCGATCCGGACCATGGCGGCGTCGATCACGGCGTCCCGTGGATCGCCCGGGGCGGCGGTCTTCGCCTTTCCTTTGCCGCTTGTCTTGCCTGGGGTCGTGCCTTGGGGCCGCTTGGCCATGGCGGTGCCTCCTTACCTGCGCTTTTCATTATGTAGGAAGGATCGGCGGAAATGCCAGTCGGATCGCGGAAGTTACTCCGCCAATTCGCGGGACCGCCTGGCGGCGGCGGCGACGCAATCGGTCACCAGGTCGCCCAGGGGGCCATTGGCCGGGTCGCCCTTGTTGGGATCGCCACCCATCAGGACCGTCAGCCCGGCCGCCGTGGTGCCGCCGGGGCTGGTCACGTTGCGGCGCAGGGTATCGGGTGTGTCCGTGGCCGATCGGTGCAGCAGTTCGCCCGCCCCCTCGACCGTTGCCCGGGCCAGGGAATTCGCAAGGTCTTCCGGCAAGCCGGCCTCACGGCCCGCCCGGGCCAGGCATTCGACCAAATGGAAGACATAGGCCGGGCCGCTGCCGGACAGGCCGGTGACGGCATGCAACAGGTCTTCGTCCTCGACCCAATGAACCTGGCCGACGGCGGTCAGCAGATCATGGCACAGCTTCTGCTGGGCGTCGGTGACGCGGGCATTGGCGCAGGCGACGCTGGCGCCCCGGCCCACGGCGGCCGGGGTATTGGGCATGACGCGGACGATCGCCGCGACCTCGCCCAGGCAATCCTCGAATAAGGCGATCGGCGTGCCGGCGGCGATGGACAGGAACACGGTCGATGGCCCGGCGAACGGAAGGTAGGCCGGGACGACGTCGGCCATGACCTGCGGCTTGACGGCGAACATCACCAGTTCAGGCAGCAAATCCGGGGGCAGGTCGTCCGCCATGGCGGCGACGGTGACCCCGAGATCGCGGGCCAGGGCTGAGGCGTTGTCGGGATTGGGCTCGACGACGAAGATGTCCGCCGCCGAAATGCCCCGGCCGATCCAGCCGGCCATCAGGGCGCCGCCCATCTTGCCGCCGCCGACAACCAACAAGGGACGGGCGGCCGTCATGGCAGGGTTCCTTCGGTCCTGCGGGGCGGGATCAGGCTTCGCCGACCGTGTCCACCATGGCGGCGGCCACGGCATCGTCGGCGGTCCGCCCACCCCAGATCACGTATTGAAAGGCGGGGTAAAAGCGTTCGCATTCGTACAGCGCCGTTTCGACGATGTCTTCCATCTGGCTCATGGTCGGGCCGTTGGCCGCGCGCATGGGCAGGACATGGCGGAACATGGGCAGGCCTTCGTCATCCCACATGCCGAAATGGCCGAGCCAGAGCTTTTCGTTGACCCGGGCCAGAAGTTCGTAGACCGGCGTGCGCCGCTCCTGGGGCACGCGCATGTCGAAGGCGCAGGTGAAGTGCATGGCCTCGATCTCGTCGTTCCAGGCGAAATAGAGGCTGTAGTCGCACCAGGTTCCCGGCACTTGAACGGCCAGTTCCTGGTCGCTTCGGCGGTCGAAGGTCCAGTCGTTTCCTTCCACGATCTGTTCGATCAGGTCCAAAGGATTGTGTTTTTGGCTATCTACGGCGAATTCGAGTGCAGGCATGGCCGCTGCTCCTTCGTGGCTGGACCGGCGGCGCCCGGGCGGGCGCCTCCAGGCTTGTCGCCAAAGGGATCGCCCACAACATCTCGGAGCTTACCGAAATATGGTATCTGTGGCCCCCTTGGATACAAGAGCTAGCCTGCCTTAAGGGCGAAAGCCGTGCAAGGGTGGATTGGGGCGGTTCTGTGAATATTTGTGGAAGAATCGGGAATCAGAAAGGCTTACACGCAAATGGGCGAAAAAGCGGGTGGCCGCAAGACCCTGAAACGACTCCATATATGGACGGTGCGTCAGGCCTTGGGTTTACCGGTCGGGGCCTTGCGGGGGGCGGGTTTGGCCGTGGTTTTTTTCGCGGCCGTCTGCGGTTTTGCGGCGCCTTTGCCGGCTATCTGGGCCTCCAGCTTGGCGACTCGGGCCTCCAGTTTTTCCTGCGCCGCGCGGGCGTTCTTCGCGACTTCGGCCATGGCATCGAACTCGTCGCGGGGAACCAGGTTGCCGTCGGCCAGATATCGTTCGACCTGCTGGCGGATCATGGCTTCCACCTCGTCCTTCATGCCGGCGAGCGTCGCCACGGCGCCGTTGGCCACCTTGGCCAGGTCGTCGAGGATTCGGTTGGACGTCTGCATGGCGGAACTCCTTGGCTTATGGCGCGTAATCTATAGGTGATATATGGCCCTGTTGGGGGGCTTTCGCAAGCGTGGGCCCGGCTGCGCGCCCGGTTGCTCCCCGGCCCAGCCCGGCCTATAAGCAGCCCATGTATGTGGTCACCGGCGGCGCCGGGTTCATCGGATCGAATATCGTTCACGGGCTGGAAGCCAGGGGCCTGGGCCCGGTGGCGGTCGTCGACCATGTCGATTCGGACGAAAAGGCCCGCAACATCGCCAAGCGCCGGGATGTTGAGACGGTCACGCCTGAGAATCTGTCCCGATTCCTCGATGACAACGCGGGCCGGATTCGCGGCATCATTCACATGGGGGCCATCTCGGCGACCACGGAAACGCGGCTGGTCCGCATCATCAAGAACAACATCATCCTGTCCCGTCGCCTGTGGCATTGGTGCGCGGACCTGGGCATTCCTTATATCTACGCGTCCTCGGCGGCGACCTACGGCGACGGCAGCCAAGGCTTCGACGACGACGGTGCCATCGAGGCGCTGAAGGCGCTGCAGCCGCTCAACATGTACGGCTGGTCGAAGAATCAGTTCGACATTTGGGTCGCGGAACAAGTCGCGGCGGGCCGGCCCAAGCCGCCGGGCTGGGCCGGGCTTAAGTTCTTCAACGTGTTCGGGCCCAACGAATATCACAAGGGCCGCATGCAATCCGTCGCCCGCCAGGTTTACGAGAAAGCGGCCC
>DNMS01000213.1 GCA_003488105.1 Rhodospirillaceae bacterium | reverse complement strand
CGGATCGAAGCGGCGTCGCGCCGTCTCGCGGCGGACGAGCCGCCGGGCTCCGTTGATGCGGAAGGCTTTCTGGTTCCGGCCGAGGTCGCCTCCCTGGCGGCCAACTTCACGGTCATGGCCGATCGCATGCAGATTCGCGACCGGGAGCGCGAGAGCATCGTCGATGACGTGCGCCGGCTGAAAGACGAACTGGAGCAGCGGGTCGCCGACCGAACGCTTGAACTGACCATGGAAATCAACGAGCGCGACCGGGCGGAAAAGGAGCTGCTGCGCTCCAAGGCCGAGGTCGAATACGCCAACCGTGCCAAGACCGAGTTCCTGGCTCATATGAGCCACGAGTTGCGCACGCCGCTGAACGCGATCCTGGGTTTCGCCGAGGTTGTGCGCGACACCGATCCGGCCCTGGCGAAGCCCGAGCAAACCCGCCAGTACGTGCAATACATTTATGATTCCGGCAGCCATCTGCTGACCCTAATCAACGACCTGTTGGACATCTCGCGGATCGAGGTCGGCGCGATGGCCCTCGAGGTGCAGACGGTCGATCTGCGCGAGGCCGTCGAAAGTTGCGTCACCATTGTTTCCGAGCGGGCGTCCAAGACCGGGCTGAAGCTGGTGTCGGAGCTACCGGACACCCCGGGCAGCATCGAGGCCGACCCCACCCGTCTGCGCCAGATTTTGCTGAACCTGATGATCAATGCGGTCAAGTTCACGCCCAAGGGGGGGACGGTCAGCCTTCAGCTGCGCCGCATGTCCGATGGAGCGGCTGAATTCGTCATCAGCGATACGGGCATCGGCATCGCGCCCGAGGACATGTCGCGGATCATGGAACCGTTCAGTCAGGCGCGGCACAGCCACGTGTCGAAGAGCGAGGGAACGGGCCTGGGCCTGCCGTTGGCCAAGGCCTTTGCAGAGCTTCACGGTGGCAGCTTGAGGGTCGAAAGCCGCCTCGGCAAAGGGACCACGGTGCGGGTCATTATCCCGGCTGAGCCACCGCCTCAGGAAGACGTTGCTAATATATTGAATTAAAAAAGAAAATTAATCAGAAAATCGGGCGATTTGAGGGCCTGATCGAGTTGTTCCCGCAGGGCCGATCTGCTAGAATTACCGCTGTGTTACCCGGAACCGGATGTGCTGGCCGTTGCGGCCTGTAATTATCTGAAAAATCAGGAAAAATTTCTTTGACACCCCCCGACGATCTGCCGCCAGACGGCGCTGAGCCGCTGCCGCCCGATTCGGACGTAAGTCTTATCGCTATCGAAGACGAAATGCGTTCGTCCTACCTTGATTACGCCATGAGCGTGATCGTCAGCCGGGCGCTGCCGGACGTGCGCGACGGTCTGAAGCCGGTGCAGCGGCGCATCCTGTTTTCCATGAAGGAAAACGGCTACGAGGCGGGCAAGCCGTACCGTAAATCCGCGCGCATCGTCGGTGACGTGATGGGTAAGTATCACCCCCATGGCGACCAGGCGATTTACGATGCCATGGTGCGCCTGGCGCAGAACTTCTCCATGCGCCTGCCGCTGGTCGACGGGCAGGGCAACTACGGCTCCATGGACGGCGACCGCGCCGCCGCCATGCGGTATACGGAGGCGCGCCTGGCGCGTTCCGCCCATGCCTTGCTGGAGGATATCGACCGGGAAACAGTTGATTTCCAGCCCAACTACGACGAATCCTCGCGCGAGCCGGTGGTTTTGCCGGCGGGTTTCCCGAACCTTCTGGTCAACGGGGCGGCGGGTATTGCCGTCGGCATGGCGACCAACATTCCGCCCCATAACCTGGGTGAAGTGATCTCGGCCTGCTGCGCCTATATCGACAACCCTGACATCACCATCGACGAGCTGATCGCCAACCACGTGCAGGGGCCCGATTTCCCCACGGGTGCGCAGATTCTCGGCAAGCAGGGCATTATTTCGGCCTACCACACGGGGCGCGGCTCCGTGGTCGTGCGCGGCAAGACCTCGATCGAGGAAATCCGCAAGGACCGCTTCGCCATCATCGTTCATGAGGTTCCCTATCAGGTGAACAAGGCGCGCATGATCGAGATCATGGCCGAGGCCGTGCGCGACAAGAAGATCGAAGGCATTTCCGACCTGCGCGACGAGTCCGACCGCGACGGTGTGCGCGTGGTCGTCGAGATCAAGCGCGATGCGGAGCCCGAGGTTGTGCTGGCGCAGTTGTACCGCTTCACGCCGCTGCAGACGTCGTTCGGCGTCAACATGCTGGCCCTGGACCAGGGGCGGCCGAAGATGATGAATCTGAAGGACATCATCGTCGCCTTTGTCGCCTTCCGCGAAGAAGTCATCCGCCGGCGGACCATCTATGAGCTGGCCAAGGCACGGGAACGCGCCCATGTGTTGGTCGGTCTGGCCGTCGCGGTGGTTAACATCGACGACGTCATCGCCCTGATCCGCGCCGCGAAGGACCCGCAGTCGGCGCGCGAGCAGCTGATGGCCCGCGATTGGCCGGCTGACGAGATCGAACCCATGATCCGCCTGCTGGACGAGCCCGGCCGCGCCGTGGTCGACGGTGTCTACAAGCTGTCGGAGGAACAGGCCCGGGCGATTCTGGAACTCCGCCTGCATCGCCTGACCGGGCTGGAGCGGGACAAGATCGGCGGCGACCTGAAGGAACTGGGTGCCCAGATCAGCCATTACCTGGAACTGCTCGCCTCGCGCGAAATGCTGTTCAAGCTGTTGCGCGACGAACTGGTGGAAATGAGCGAGAAATTCGCCGATCCCCGGCGGACCTCCCTGGAAGACGACGAGTTCGAACACGACCTTGAGGATCTGATCCAGCGCGAGGACATGGTCGTCACCGTGACCAACGCGGGCTATGTGAAGCGCGTGCCGCTGTCGACCTACCGCGCACAGCGCAGGGGCGGCAAGGGACGGTCGGGCATGGCGACCCGCGACGAGGATTTCGTCAGCCAGGTGTTCGTCGCCAATACGCATACGCCCATGCTGTTCTTCTCCTCCGCCGGCATGGTCTACAAGATGAAGGTGTATCGCTTGCCCGTCGGCACGCCGCAGGCGCGCGGCAAGGCGTTCATCAACCTGTTGCCTCTGAAAGAGGGTGAGACGATCTCCACCGTCATGCCGCTGCCCGAGGACGAGGAAACCTGGGGCGATCTGTTCGTCATGTTCGCCACGGCATCCGGCTATGTGCGCCGGAATGCATTGTCCGATTTCACGGACGTGCGCGCCAACGGCAAGATCGCGATGAAGTTCGAGGGCGACTATGCGGACGACAAACTGGTCCGTGTGCGCGTCTGTACGGAAGACGACGACATTCTGTTGTCGGCCGGCGGCGGCAAGTGTATCCGCTTCCCCGTGCCTGACGTGCGGGTGTTCGCCGGCCGTTCGTCCCACGGCGTGCGCGGCATGCGTCTGCCCAAGGGGGGCGATCTGTTCGTCATGTT
>DNMS01000142.1:3972-4142 GCA_003488105.1 Rhodospirillaceae bacterium | reverse complement strand
CCACCCAGAAGCGGTTTGGTCTCACCCTTGCGGTAACGCTGGATGCCCAACACCTGGGCCTCGCCATCGGCGGGCCCGCCGTCGCGCCCCCACACCAGATCGCCCGGGTTGGCGACCATCAGGCCGAGGTTCACGGCGGTCGCGCAGCCCCAATTGCCCGAGGGCTGGTT
>DNMS01000142.1:0-3689 GCA_003488105.1 Rhodospirillaceae bacterium | reverse complement strand
CCGCCGTGGCGTCCAGAGTCACCGTTCCCTGGGAGAAGGCGACCTTATGGGCGATGGCGACAGGCTGCACGCGGGGTTGTCGCGTGGCGGGCGGATCATAGGGCGCATGGGCCTTGAAATCGGGAATGTGGTCACAGGCACCGAGCAGAATCAGGCACAGAAGCCCGGCCCAGGAACTGCCGGCATGAGCGCCCGCCCGCCAGCCGAAGGACTGACCCTTGCCGCTGCTTCCGCCACCGACGCCGCGGTCCCAGATGGTGGGCTTGCGCTTCGCGGCGGAAACAAACGCGGCCGGCTTCGTCTTGGCCTTGCGGGGCTTGGTGTAAATCCGGTTTGGGGTGTTCATGGCAATGCTCCTGGGGTGTGAAGACATTGGGGGGTGGGGTAACGGGTTCTCAATCCTCGAAGGTGAAGCCGACGGGGCCGATCAGCGCCCGACCGTCCTTGGTTACGGTCCGGGGCTTGGCCGGGGTTTCGGCGTGGCGGCCCGTCGATCCGCCGATGATGCGTTCGATGTCGTGGGGTGCTTGATAGCCGTCCGTGGGGGCGGCAAGCTTGCGCGACGGCGCCGGCTTGACGATGTAGGGGGTGACGATGATGACCAACTCGGATTCCTCGCGCTGGAAGCGGTCGGACTTGAACAGGCTGCCCAGCACCGGCACGTCGCCGAGACCGGGAAACTCGGAAATGCTGTGGGTCACGTTGTTCTGCAACAACCCGGCGATGGCGAAGCTTTGGCCGCTACCCAGTTCCACCGTGGTTTCCGCCCGGCGCGTGGTCAGCGACGGGATCTGAAAATTGTTGAGGGTCACGGCGTTGGCGTTGGACAGCTGGCTGACCTCGGGCCGGACGTGCAGGTTGATGCGGCTGTCGCCGGAGATCGTCGGCGTGAAGGCCAGCGACACGCCGAATTCCTTGAACTCGATGACCACCCGGTCGTTGCCCTCGGGAACCAAAATCGGGAACTCCCCGCCCGCGAGGAAGCTGGCCGTCTCGCCGGACATGGCGGTCAGGTTGGGTTCGGCCAGAACGGTGACCAGGCCTTCTTCCTCCAGCGCGTCGATCACGCCGTTCACGTCGAAGGTAAACTTGCCGTTGCCGGCCGAGAACGTGCCAGGGTTGGCGGTCAGGGTTTGGCTGATGACGTTGGCCGCAAAGGGGTTGGCAGTGGCGACGCCGAAGGCGAAGGCGCCGATCGAGCCGACGGCGCTCCAGTTGAATCCCAACTGTTTATCGACGTCGCGCGACACTTCGGCGACACGGACCCGCAGATTGACCTGGTTGGGGGCATCGACCCCCAGGCGGTTGATGACGTTTTCCGGCGCCCCCGCGAAGGACACGGCAAGGCGTCGGATATCCTCGGCCTTGCTTGCGGAGGGCACGATGCCGTCAACGATCAGCGCGCCGTCGATGCTATCGACCGTGACGTCGTGGTCCGGCGCCAGTTTGGCCAAGGCATCGCGCAGACGCGACAGGTTGTGGCCGACGGTGATGTCCACGTTAGCCAGCACCCGTTCGGCCTGATCAACGGCGTACAAGGTCGTCTCGCCCGGCGCCTTGGCGAACAGGTAGACCAGGGACGGCGACTTGACTTGCACGTCGGCGATGCGCGGATCGGCGATAAACACGGTGGAGGCCGGGCGTGTCAGGCGCACCAGACGCCCTTTGTTGACCTCCATCTTGATGTTGTCACCGGCTGGGCTGATGACCTCGACCCGCCCCAGGCCCTGAGCCTCGGCGAAGGCGGCCAGAGGCGGCGCGAACAGCATCGCCAATATCAGGGCCAGCAAGATGCCGGCGGCCAGGATCAGGCGGTTCCAGCGATTGATATCGCGGGGCCGGGGCTTGTCGTCGAAGATGTCCATCGCCTGGGGTCGCATGACCGTCCGCCCTTTCAGAAATTGGCCTGTTCGGCCTTGTCGGCGCGGATCACGTTGACCCCGCGCGCCCGCGCGCCCGGACCGAAACGCTTGTCGCCGAGCATGCTCATGATGTCGAATTCAAGGGTGTAGCTGCCGCTCTGGTCCTGCGACGGTGCGTCCGCGTCCAGGGCGCCGACGGCGCGGGCGACTTCGGCGAACCGGTCATCGACCGTTTCCACGGCATCGTGGCGGGCCAGGGAATGCAGGCTCAGGCTGACTCCGCCCATCTTCAGGGCCAGGGCGACCTTTTCCGCCTGCTTGGGCGTGACCTCCAGGGTCGCGGTCTTGGCCACCTTGGCCTGGCCATCACCGGCCTCGACCTTCTGATCCATGGCAATGACGCGGGCGCCGGACAGCAGCGTTTCGGAAAACTCGATCTTCTTCACCTTGCTGCCCTCGGCGTCACCACCTCGGGTTTCCAGACGCATCTGACCGATGAAGATGACGTCAACCCAATCACCCGGGAAGATGAACCCGGCGATCCCCGTGGTCGCGTTGACGGGCACCGAGACGGCGCGCTTGCCGGGCTGCAGTACCGCCGCCAGAAAACCCCGTTCGCCCGGCTGCACCAGCTTCAGTGCCGTCACCGGCTCGCCCGTCGTGATGCGGGCGCGGACAACGGCACCGTCGAATACCGCCATGCCACGGTTGTTGGGTTTTCCACCATCGGTGGCACCCGGCGCGGGCTTGAGCCCTTTCGGCACCACGCCTTCGACGACATAGCCGTCGGCGACGCCGTCCTTGGGCCAGGCGGCCCAGCGCAGATCCTCGGCGCGCACGAAGCGGCCGGCCTCCATGGTTTGTTTGGCGACCAAGACCCGGCGGGTTTCCGTGGCCGGGGCGGTTTGCGCCGGCCGGGCCTTGAACGCTGCCTGCTGTTGGGCGATCCAGTTGCGGGCGAACAGGGCCGTGCCGGTCGCCACTGTTAAGGCCACGACGATCAGCAGAATTCCGCGTAGGGAGATCGGGGACATATCAGCCTCCTAACCGGCCAGCGCCGGGGCAGCGCCCAGCAGGGGCGGTACGGGCATGGTGACAAACGTGGCGGCGACAATGGCCACGGCATAAGGCACGTCACGGCCGAGCAAGGTATGGGCGACCTCCGTTTCCCCCCGTTCGGCGAGAACCTGGGCAACGGCCAGGCGCCAGTGCGAGATTTGGACCAGGGCGAGAGCGCCACCGAACAATGCCGTGACGAGGATGAAATCAAGGCATGCCGACGGGCCGACCCAAAGGCTGACGGCAGCCATCAGTTTTACGTCGCCGCCGCCGAACGCCCCCAACGCGAACAACACCGTGCCGCCGGCCAGCACGGCCGCGCCAACGGCCAGCGCGCCGGCGACATCAACACTGGCATCTGGCAACAGGGCGTAGACGGGAAATAGGGCCGTGATGACCAGGGTCACCGAGTTGGGGATGCGGTATTCCTGAAGATCGGTCAGCGCGGCCAGGCCGAGCAGGCCGGTGAACAGTGCCAGGGGAAATACATGGATGGCGGCCGAGATGGACATGGGTTGGGGCCTTTTCCGACTTGGCGGGTGGCTGGGGTGCGGCCACCCGCCCGGGTTCACGTTACGCGCTGCTCTTTCTTCATCTATTCGTCAGGAAAATTGACTAACTAATGAGCTGGTCATATCGGCCGTTCCGGGCCGGGGCTCCGTCCCCTCCCCCTTCGGGCCCTGCGAAACCGGGGGACCGGTTTCGTGGGGAACTGAGGACCCGAAGTTCGAACCCATTGCAGGTTCTGGGGAGGGACATGGAGATCGT
>DNMS01000404.1 GCA_003488105.1 Rhodospirillaceae bacterium | reverse complement strand
ACCTGGACTGGTACTTCGAGGACTGCGTGATCGGCGGACCCGGTGCCTTCATCGTCATCGCCGACGGTTTTGCCGACTTCGGCCGGGCCATCAAACGCAAGCTGATCCGTGAGATCGCGGACCTGGGTGGGCCGAAGACGACGCGGGGCCTGTACCATCCTGCACGCCTCGACGCCCGCCCGCCCTGCGACGCGGGCGAACAGCGGCTTCTGGAAATGGACGATACCTAGATCTCGATCTCGCCGCGCATCACCGCCGCGCAGGCCCCGCCGACGCGGATCGCCGTGACCGCGCCGCCGCTTACATCCACGGATGTTTCGATCAGCGACGGGCGGCCCATCTCGACCCCCTGAATGATCCGGTAATCATAACTGCCGTTGCCTGCCGCCAACGTGCCGAACAGGCCCGTCAGCGCCGCCGCCGCCCCGCCCGTGGCCGGGTCCTCGGCGATGCCCAGGCCTGGTGCGAACATGCGCGCGCGGAAGGTGCCGGGGACATTGGGGTCGGGGATATAGACAAAGACATGGCCACCCATGGCGGGATGCCGCGCCATGGCGTCGGCGTTGCCCCGGGCCCGGCCCAGGGCGTCGGCCCCGCTCAGCCGGGCGATGGGAAAAGTCATGCCGGCGGACCCCAGCAGCGGCGGGTGGGCCGAGGTATCGATATCGGCGGGGGCCAAATTCACGCAGGCGGCGAAATCCGCGGGTGAAAATTCATCCGTGCGGGAAAACCCCTGGGGCGCCGTCAGGCGTGCCCCCGCCGGTCCGTCCGGTCCCGTTCGGACATCGACAAGGACCAGGCCGGCCGCTTCCTCGAACCGCAGGATTGATCTTATGGGTTCGCCGAACAGGCTGCCCTCGCGGGCCAGCACGAAGGCCGTGCCGACGTTGGGATGTCCGGCGAAAGGCAGTTCGCGGCCCGGGGTGAAGATGCGCACGCAGGCCGTGTTGGCCGGATCGGTGGGCGGCAACACGAAAGTGGTTTCCGACAAGTTGAATTCGCGGGCGACGGCCTGCATGGCGTCGCCGGAAAGGCCCTCGGCGTCCAGCACCACGGCCAGCGGATTGCCGCCGAAGGCGCGGTCGGTGAACACATCGACGGTGACGAAGCGGCGTTTCATGGCGACCTCCTGAAATCTGGGTCAGGCAATATCATCCGGCCGGCGCCGGGGCGGGTCAACGGAAGCATTGTTAGGAAACGTTCCCGGTTGGGCTGAGTGCTTCGTCAAACATGACGGCGACTGTAATGGGGCCAATGCCGTTGAGCGGATGGCTTTTTTGATATTGGTATATGCCTTTAGATCAGTTGCCGTCGGTAATAGCCTGACTTAGCGTATGGTAACGGGGGGCCTCGCCGTGGCTACGAGGTAAGATTTAAGCCGCGCCGAACATGCAGCCTTGGCGACCGACGTCGCCAAGCGGGAGGTGACGACTATGTCTCAAATTCCAATCATTACGGGCAAGGAGGCGTTCTTCGGCGACAACGAAATCATCGTGTCGAAGACGGACCTGAAGGGCCATATCACATACGCGAACGACGTGTTCTTGGACATCGCCGGTTATACCGAGGCCGAAGTGCTCGGCAAGCCGCATAGCCTTATCCGCCACCCGCACATGCCCAGGTGCATCTTCAAACTTTTGTGGGAGACGATTTCCGGCGGGGGCGAACTGTTTGCCTTTGTCATGAACCGCTGCAAGAACGGGGACCATTATTGGGTGTTGGCCCATGTGACGCCGTCGCGAAACACCGACAACCAGATTATCGGATACCACTCCAACCGCCGCGTGCCGAACCGCAAGGTTCTCGAAGGCACCATCATTCCTCTTTATGACCGACTCCTGAAGAAGGAGGAATCGTTCGACAGCCGCAAGGAAGGGATGAACGCGGCTTTCGGTGACATCACCCAAATGCTGCAAAGCAAGGGTGTCGCCTACGACGAATTCATCGCCCGGCTGTAGAACGCCGACACCGGCTCTGAGTGGGGCCAAACAGGGAAGTAAAACGAGGGATACAGCATGTTCATTTCCAGGGCGGGTCACTCCAAAGGCCACATGATAAGCAAGGCGCTGAAAGTCTGCGAAGCGGTCGCGAACGGCGACTTCGAGGCGCGGATTACCGGCATCGGCAGCAGTCAAAATGAAATCGCTCAACTGTGCCATGCCATCAACCGCCTGATCGACCGCACCGATGCCTATGTCCGGGAATCCACCGCAAGTCTGGATTGCGTCAGCAAAAACAAATACTTTCGCCGCATCCAAGAGCGCGGAATGGTGGGCGGATTCCTGGTTGCGTCGCGGGCCATCAATACGGCCACGCAGTCGATGGAAGACCGTATCGCCGGGTTCCGCGCCGTGGTCGGCGAATTCGAATCCACCATGAAGGGCGTTACGGAAACCGTGGCGTCAGCCTCGACGGAGCTTGAGTCTTCGGCCAATACGATGAATGCCACCGCTGGATCGACCAGTCAGCAATCGGCCACCGTCGCCGCGGCCGCCGAGGAGGCATCCGTCAACGTGGAAACGGTGGCTGCCGCGGCCGAGGAACTGTCGAATTCGATTACGGAGATCGGCCGCCAGGTCAGCAACTCGTCGGATGTCGCGAAGGCGGCCGTCGAACGTGCCCGCCATGCGGACGAGAAAATCACCGGCCTGTCGGAAGCCTCCCAGAAGATCGGCGAGGTGCTTGGTCTGATCACGGACATCGCCAATCAGACCAACCTTCTGGCCTTGAACGCGACCATCGAGGCCGCGCGTGCCGGGGAGGCCGGCAAGGGTTTCGCCGTGGTCGCATCCGAGGTCAAGAACCTGGCCAATCAGACGGCCAAGGCCACCGATGACATTGCGGTGCAGGTCGAGAACATTCAGGCGGTGACCGCGGAGACGGTGACGTCGATCGCGGAGATCAGCACGACCATCGACCGCATGGAAGAGGCCGCCGCCAATATTTCCGCCGCCGTCGAGGAACAGGGCGCCGCGACCAAGGAGATCGCCGTCAATGTCGAACAGGCGGCGGTCGGCACCTCCGAGGTGACGCGCAACGTCGCCTTGGTGACCCAGGGCGCCCAGGAAACGGGCGCGGCCGCCGGCCAGGTCCTAAGTGCGTCTGGCGAACTGGCAAAACAGTCAACCCTGCTTGAGACCGAAGTAAAGCGGTTCCTGGAGCGTCTGGCCGCCGTCGTCTGATCCGGCGTGTCGGCCTCTATTCGGCGGCGTCCTCGTAGGCCTCCAGCGGCGGGCAGGTGCAGACCACGTGGCGGTCGCCGTAGACGTTGTCGACGCGCCCCACGGGCGACCAGTACTTGTCCTGCAACAGCCCCGGCACGGGAAACGCCGCCTGTTCGCGGCCGTAGGCATGGGCCCAGACGTCGGACGTTACCGTGTCCACCGTATGGGGCGCGTTGACGAGCGGGTTGTCGTCGGCGGGCCAATCACCGGCACCGACCCTTTTCGCTTCCTCGGCGATGGCGATCATGGCCTCGACGAAGCGGTCCAGTTCCTCCTTGGGTTCCGATTCCGTCGGCTCCACCATCAACGTCCCGGCGACGGGCCAGGACATGGTGGGGGCGTGAAAGCCGTAATCGATCAGCCGCTTGGCGATGTCGTCCACGGTGATCCCAAAGTCGTCCTTCAAGGGCCGGGTGTCGATGATGCATTCATGGGCGACCAGACCGTGCTTGCCGGTGTAGAGGCAGTCGTAATATCCGGCCAGGCGTTTGGCCACGTAGTTGGCGTTGAGGATCGCGACCTGGGTCGCGCGCATCAGCCCTTCGCCGCCCATCATGGCGATATAGGCCCAGGAAATCGGCAGGATCGAGGCGGATCCCCAGGGCGCGGCCGAGACTGCGCCCACGGTTTTCGCCCCGCCTGCCGCCGGGACCACGGGGCTTCCTGGCAGGTAGGGGGCGAGGTGCTTCTTGATGCCGATGGGCCCGACGCCGGGCCCGCCGCCGCCGTGAGGGATGCAGAAGGTCTTGTGCAGGTTCATATGCGCCACGTCGGGCCCGAAGGTCCCTGGCCGGCACAGGCCGACCATGGCCTGCAGATTGGCGCCGTCCATATAGACCTGGCCGCCGGCGGCATGAATGATGTCGCAGATTTCCTCGATCGCTTCCTCGAACACGCCGTGGGTCGAGGGATAGGTGACCATCAAGGCCGCCAGCGCGTCCTTGTGCGCTTCGGTCTTGGCCTTCAGGTCGGCAACGTCCACGTTGCCGTCATCATCGCAGGCCACGACCACCACCTTCATCCCCGCCATGACGGCGGAGGCCGGGTTGGTGCCATGGGCGCTTGACGGGATCAGGCAGACGTCGCGCTTCGTATCGCCGCGGGCCAGATGATAGGCCCGGATGACCAGCAGGCCCGCGTATTCCCCCTGGCTGCCCGCGTTGGGTTGCAGGGACACGGCGTCGAAGCCCGTGATCTCGCACAGCATGCGTTCCAGGTCGTCGATCATTTCCTTGTAGCCCTGGACCTGATCGGCGGGGGCGAAGGGATGAATCTGGCCGAACTCGGGCCAGGTGATGGGAATCATCTCGGCCGCCGCGTTCAGCTTCATGGTGCAGGAGCCGAGCGGAATCATGGCCCGGTTCAGCGCCAGGTCCTTGCCTTCCAACTTGCGCAGGTAGCGCATCATCCCCGTTTCCGAACGATGGCCGTGGAACACGGGATGGGTCAGGAAATCCGTGGTGCGGGCAAGGGCCTGGGGAATGCCGCCGGGAGCATTCAGGTCGATTTTGGCATCGGCCACGCCGAAGGCGGCGAGCACGGCCTGAACGTCCGCCGCGTCCGTCGTCTCATCCAGCGCCATGCCGACCCGGCCGTCGCCGAAGTCGCGTAGGTTGATGGCCTTGGCCCGGGCCGCGGCGATCACCATGTCAGCCTTGCCCTTGTCGCCCAGGTCGGCGGTCAGGGTGTCGAAGAAGGTCTCGTTGGCGAGCGTCACGCCGGCGGATTTCAGCCCCGCCGCCAGGGCCGCCGTCAATTGATGGACGCGTTTGGCGATGCGGGTCAGGCCCTCGGGCCCGTGGTAGACCGCGTACATGCCGGCGATGTTGGCAAGCAGGACCTGCGCCGTGCAGATGTTGGACGTCGCCTTTTCGCGGCGGATGTGCTGTTCGCGGGTCTGCATGGCCATGCGCAGGGCTTCGTTGCCGTGGCGGTCGATAGACACACCGATAATACGCCCGGGGGTGGAGCGCTTGTAGGCGTCGCGTGTGGCAAAGAAGGCGGCATGTGGGCCGCCAAAACCCATGGGTACCCCAAAACGCTGGGAATTGCCCACCACCACATCGGCGCCCTGGGCACCGGGTGACTTCAGCAGCAGCAGCGACATAAGGTCGGCGGCCACGGTCACCAGGGTGCCGGCAGCATGCGCTTTCGCAATCAGCGGTTCCAGGTCATGCACATGGCCGTAGGTGCCGGGGTACTGCAGCAGCAGGCCGAAGGCCTCTGTGCTGCCCGCGAGTTGGGCGGGGTCACCGACCACCACCTCGATATCCAGCGCCTCGGCGCGGGTGCGCACCACGGCAATGGTTTGTGGGTGGCAATCTTCGGCGACGATAAACGTGCTACTGCGGTTTTTCTTGTTGACCCGCTGCATAAGGGTCATGGCCTCCGCCGCGGCGGTGCCTTCGTCCAGCATGGAGGCATTGGCCAGTTCCATGCCGGTCAGGTCCATGATGGTCTGCTGGAAGGTGAGCAGGGCTTCAAGACGACCCTGGGATATCTCCGGCTGGTAGGGTGTATACGCGGTGTACCAACCCGGGTTTTCCAGCACATTGCGCTGGATGACTGCGGGGGTATAGGTGTCGTGGTAGCCAGTGCCGATGTAGGATTTGAGCACACGGTTCTTGCCGGCAATGGCACGCAGACGCGCCAGCACGGCCTGTTCGGTTTGCGGCGCGGCCAGGTCCATGGGCGCTTGGTTGCGGATGCGTGCGGGCACGGTGGCGTCAATCAGGGCGTCGAGGCTGTCGAAGCCGAGCAGGCGCGCCATCTCCGCCTGCTGCGCCGGCGTGGGCCCGATATGGCGCCCAACGAATTCCTGAGAGTGTTCCAGTTCGGACAGCGAAAGACGAGTCATGGCAGCTCCGGGGCGGGCGTGGCAGCAGGGTGTCAGGGAAGGCGCGAATGGTAGCAGCAGGGCCCCCGAGCGGCAATATTCTGTACCCCTTGTGACCAGTCTGGCACACTGCCCGACAACTTCGTACGCGCCGCGATCAGGAGACCGCATGGAACAGGTAAATCCCGAGACTCTGGGCCTCAATGCGGCACAGCTGGCGCGCATTGGCGAGCATTTACGTGGCCGCTACCTAGAACCCGGCAAACTGCCGGGCAGCGTCACCCTGGTGGCCCGTTACGGCCGCGTGGGCCTGCTCGACGTGGCGGGGCTCAGTGACATCGAACGCGATACGCCGATGAGCGTGGATACCATTTTCCGCATCTACTCCATGAGCAAGCCGATCACCTCGGTGGCGCTGATGATGCTGTACGAGCGCGGCCTGTTTTCGCTGGATGACCCTGTACACCGCTTTATCCCCGAGTGGCGTGAGCTGGCGGTGCGCACGGCGGGTGCTTTCCCGCTGTTTGCCACG
>DNMS01000196.1 GCA_003488105.1 Rhodospirillaceae bacterium | reverse complement strand
CACCAAGGGCCGCCGCAAGGTCGCCGCCGCATGATCGCCCATATCTGATCATGGCGCCCGTGACCGGGTAATCACTTTTCCGCGCTTTTTACCGCCCGCCTTGAATTTTAAGGCGGGCGGACTATCATCAGGGCATGAGGATTGCATCGCCCCTCCGTGTGACCGGAACCATCCGGCGAATTATCGTCCCGGCCTCGTAATCGAGGACCGGGCCTTTCCTGATTCGCCGTGACCGGCTTCCCCCACGCCAAAGGATTTTCCGATGCAGACCCAAGACCGCGGGCACGCCCCGCATTCCCCCGCTTTTTCCCCGGCTTCCCGTGCGCGACACGAACGCAAGGCCCAGCCGACGCAATGCTTTTCCGTGCAGGCCCTGGCCGATCCGGGCACCCTGCCCCGCGTGGTCGCGGTTTTCGCCAAGCGCGGCCTGATCCCCGGGCACATCCACGCCAGCCGCACATCCACGCCGAAGGAAGGCCTGATCGTTGAGGTTCATCTTGAAGATTCGGATGCGGAACAGGCCCGGCTCATCGCCCAGGAACTGCGCCGTCAGTTCTGTGTCGAGGCCGTTCTGGTCGCCGAAAAGCAAGGTGACGCCCATGCCTAATCCCCTGGGCGGAACATCCGCATGAGCTATCTGGAGCGTGTCCGCGCCCTGCAGGCCTGGGAGCCGTCGGCCTATCGGCCCTTCACCGTGGACCACAGGCGGGTCGGCCTGATCCATCGGGATTTCATCCCCCAGTTGGCCGATTTCGGGGCGGTTTTGCAGATTTCCGATGCCGAGGTCACGCTGACCCCGGAGTTGGGCGATGCGGCGTCACGCAGCGCCGCCATGGCCGAGGTCCTGGCCGAACTGCGATCACGGGATCTGATCCCCGGCTGGCGCAACGAGCCTTATGCCGTTTGCGAGGACTGGGGGACCCCGCCGCTGTTCCAGATGGAGCGCGCGGCCGTGCCCCTGTTCGGGACCTTGGGCTACGGCGTGCACCTGAACGGGTTCGTGCATGACGGCGACCGGCTGAAGATGTGGGTCGGAAAACGCTCGATGACCAAGCCGACAGGGCCCGGCAAGCTGGATCAGCTGGTCGCCGGCGGCCTGCCCGCCGGGATCGGCGTGATGGACAATCTGATCAAGGAATGTGTCGAGGAAGCCGGAATTCCCGAGGGCATCGCCCGCCGGGCCCAGCCCATCGGGGCCATGTCCTACTGCACGGAGCGGCCCGAGGGCCTGCGCCGCGACGTATTGTTCAATTACGATCTGGAGCTTCCGGCCGACTTCCAGCCCCACAACACGGACGGCGAGGTCGAGGAATTCTACTTGTGGTCCATGGACCAGGTCATGGACACTGTGCGCGAGAGCGAAGATTTCAAATTCAACTGCGGGGTTGTCGTCATCGACTTTTTAATCCGCCGGGGGTTTATCGGACCCGACCATTCCGATTACCTTGAGATTCAACGGGGCCTGCACACGGCCCTGCGCTGACCGAAAATCAGAAAACGAAGGGAACGACCCAGTGAGCAACCAAGCGAACAACCGCCCGTTCAGCGACGATACGCCCTGGACTGTTTATCTGTCCGGCGAAATTCATACCGACTGGCGCGACCAGATCGCCGCCGGCGCCGCCGAGGCAGGCCTGCCCATCGAATTCGTCGGCCCGGTGACCGACCATGCATCGAGCGACGATTGCGGCGTGGCCATTCTGGGTGACGAGCCCGACCCCTTCTGGAAGGACCACAAGGGTGCCAAGGTCAACGCCATCCGCACCCGCACCTTGATGGAACGCGCCGACGTGGTTGTCGTGCGCTTCGGCGACAAGTACAAACAATGGAACGCCGCCTTCGACGCCGGATATGCCGCCGCCCTTGGGACGCCGATGATCACGCTGCACGATCCGTCCCTGACCCACGCGTTGAAGGAAGTGAACGGTGCCGCCATGGCAACGGCGGAAACGCCCGATCAGGTCGTGCGCCTGTTGAAATACGCGATTTCCGGCCAACTTAATTAACGAGGGCCCGCGCCCGCCACCCGCCCCTTGGGGGCCTTTGAAAACCCGAACCGGCCAACGAACATTGGATAAATCCAACTCCGCCTTGAACCGCCCGTCGCCGGACCTCTATCCCCGGATCGAACCCCATGCCCAGGGCCATCTGGACGTTTCCGGCGGGCATCGCATCTATTGGGAACAGTCAGGCAATCCGACCGGCGTGCCGGTGATCTTCCTGCACGGCGGGCCGGGGGCCGGCTCCAACCCGTCGCACCGCCGGTTCTTCGACCCCGATCATTACCGCATCGTCGTGTTCGACCAGCGGGGTGCGGGACGCTCCACCCCCTTCGGCGAGACGCGCAACAACACGACCCAGGACCTGATCGACGACATGGAGGCATTGCGCCGCCAGCTCGACATCGACAAATGGTTCGTGTTCGGCGGCTCCTGGGGCTCGACCCTGGCGCTGGCCTACGGCATCGCCCATCCGGACCGATGCCGGGGCTTCGCGCTGCGCGGCATCTTTCTCGGCCGCAAGTCAGAGGTCGACTGGTTCCTCTACGGCATGAAACGTATCTACCCCGAAGCCTGGCGCCGGTTTTCGGGATATCTGCCCGAAACCGAACGGGGCGACATCCTGACCGCCTACCACAAACGCCTGAACGACCCCGACCCGGACATCCACCGTCCGGCAGCCGAGGTCTGGAGCCAGTTCGAATCCGCCTGTTCGACCCTGCATCACGGCGACGGCGGCGGCGGTTCCGGGCGAGGGGCATTATCCTTGGCCCGGCTGGAGGCCCATTACTTCGTCAACGACGTGTTCATGGCGGAAAATCATCTGCTCGCCAACATCGGGCGCATCATCCATTTGCCCTGCGCCATCGTGCAGGGCCGCTATGACATGGTCTGTCCGATCGCCACGGCGGACGAACTGGCGCAGGCCTGGCCCGATGCCGACTACGTCATCGTGCCCGACGCCGGCCATTCGGCTATGGAGCCGGGCATCCGCTCCTCCCTGGTCAAAGCCATGGACAGCTTTCGGCGGCTCGACGCGGTCTAACCCCGCTCCCATGCGTAACGGCTTGAAAGATCAGCCTGATCCCTTAAGATGCGGGCCAAAGGGGCGGGCCCGATAATCGGGTCATTTCGGGGAAGAGCAACATGTTCAAGAAATTGATCGTTCCGGCATTGCTTGCCGCCGTGACGGTATTGCCGTCCGGCGCCGCGCGGGCCGCCGACGACCCCGACTTTCTGACCCTCGCCGTCGGTAAATTCGATACCCTGCGCAACCGGGAACAAGATGCGGAAATCCGCCTCGACTATCGGTTCGGCAACAAATTCTGGATTTTCAAACCGTTCCTGACCGCCGCCTATGCGACCAACAATTCGTCGTTCATCGGGGCCGGCGTGCTGGTCGACATCTATCTCGGGCGGCGCTTCGTGCTGACGCCTCAGTTCTCGCCGACCTACTGGCGGGGCGCCACGTCGAACCTGGACTTGGGGCACGAACTTGAATTCCGCTCCCGCCTGGAACTTGCCTACCGCTTCGACGACCGTTCGCGCATCGGCATTTCCATCGACCATTCATCCAACGCGGGCCTGGGCGACGGCAATCCGGGCGTGGAATCGGTCATGCTGAACTATTCCATGTCCATGGACCGCATCAAGCGCCTGTTCAAATAGGCGGTCCGCCGCCCTACCGTCCCCGCCAGCAAACCTTGGAATCGGCGCGGAGACCTGTGGTATAGACGGGCGCATCCAACCGCGTCGGCGTTGGCCCCGTAGCTCAGTCGGATAGAGCACAGGATTCCTAATCCTGGGGTCACAGGTTCAAATCCTGTCGGGGTCACCAGCCGCCCGGCCTGGGCCTTGATCAGGCCCAGCTGAGGCCGGGCGCGGACAGGTCGATGATCCAGCCCGCCTCGACCCAGCCGCGCAGGTATCCGGCGGCACGCAGGGCGGCGGCATCCCCATCGCCCGTCTCGGCAAGGGTTTCACACAAGGCCTGAAAATCTCCCTCGGCACGCAGCAGGGCGAGCCCTGATGCCTCATCGGCATTGAGGGCACGGTAACGCACCTGGCAGGTTTCCCCGTCGCGCCAGAAGGCCCAGGCTTGCGGGCCGTCCGGCGCCACCTCGGGCGCCGCCTCGGGGTCCCGGCCGTTGGCCACGGCCTGCTGGAACGGGGCGACGTCGTGGGCAAGCGCCGCCGTGTTCAGGGCGGGATGGAAATCGAAGGTCAGGACCGGCCAGGCTTCCGGCGGCACGGCGGCCAGCGCCGTGACACCCAGGGCATCCGCGTCGGGCGCATCGAAGGCCAGGCCCAGGCCCCATTCGAACGCCGCCATGTCGGCTAGTACCGGCAGGTCCGACCAGGGCGCGGTGTCGCCCAGCCAATTCCTGAACCGCGCGCCCAGCCAACGCACGGAGCGCGCGGTCGACGGTTGGCCCCGCACGTAGGCCGCCGCCGCCTCGGCGAAGGCGTCGTCGCCGAGCAGCGTATGCACGGCAGGGAAGTCCTCGCCCATGATTTCCAGCAACCGCGCCACATAGGCATGGTCGTAGACCTTGAGGAACGGGCCGCCCGACGTCAGATGCGCTTCGATATCCGCGCGGCCTGTCAACAGGCGGTCCTGGAACAGGTTCTGTATTTCTGCCAGGGAAGTCATGCCGCAGCCTCGTCCAATACCTCTGCGGTCAGCCGCCGCGCCGCGCCTAATTCATCAACCAGGTCGGCAAAGGGCGGGATGTTGGCATCGCGTTCGATCATCATCGGCACGGCGCCGAATCTACGGACCGCGCTGCGGTACAAATCCCATACCGGGTCGGCCACCGGCGCATCGTGCGTGTCGACGATGTGGTCGCCGTTGTGTTCGTGCCCGGCGAGATGGATCTGGCGCACGCGGTTCTTGGGGATGCCCGCCAGGTAGTCGGCCGGATCGAAACCGTGGTTGAAGGCCGACACGTAAACATTATTAACGTCGAGCAGCAGGTCGCAGTCCGCCCGCCGCGTCAGTTCGGCAAGGAAATCCCATTCGCTCATGGTGTCGGCGGTGAAGGTCACATAGGTCGAGGCGTTCTCCAACGCGATGCGCCGCCCCAGGGCGTCCTGCACCTGACGGACCCGCGCCGCCACATGGTCCAGGGTTTCCTCGGTCAACGGCAGGGGCAAAAGGTCGTGCAGGTTGACGCCGTGCGCGCCGGTCCAGCACAGATGGTCGGACACGACCGCCGGGTCGATCAGATCGGCCA
Organism: Rhodospirillaceae bacterium; assembly: GCA_003488105.1. The sequence continues at coordinate 6,532 of DNMS01000196.1, read as the reverse complement.
GCGATTTCAGATTTTTGAGATAGTCGTCATCCAGGGGATCGGGGGCGCCGATCGACAGCGACACCCCGTGCATGGCCATGGGACGGCGTTCGCGCACGGCCATCAGGTTGCGCAGCGGCATGCCGCCCACGGCCATGAAATTTTCCGAGATGATTTCGAACCAGTCGACACGATCCAGGTCATCGGCCCCCTCGGGGCCGAGAATGTCCGGGAAATGCTGCGGCCGCAGGCCGAGCCCGAAACCGGTGAAGGAACCTTGGCAGAGAGTCATGGAAAGAAGCCTAGCGCAAAAACGGAAACGAGGGGCCGGATGCCTCCGGCCCCCCGCAATCCGTCGTATCGGGCAGGGATCAGGGTGCCGTTATTTGGCGACCGTGCCGCCCATTTCCATGCATTCCTTTTCGGATTTTGTGGACACCCAGCCCTTGCCCTTGCAGGCGTTGTGGCCCTTGCACTCGTTGGACGCGGTCTTGCAGGACCCGTGGCCCTTGCAGGAATTGGCGCCCATGCATTTAACACCATCGGCCTGGGCCGCGGTCGGGGCGACCGTCATGGCGGCACCGGCGATGAACAGGGCGGCGGCGGCGGTGGCCAGCGTGGCGCCGGCGGTCTTTTTCTGGATCGACATTGGGTACTCTCCTTAGGTGAAGCCTATGACCCGGCTCTCGTGTCCGGTCGATGGGGAGTGTACCCGTGCATTCCGAATGTGGGCGTAACGTTGACGTCGCAGGGCATCACAAGGGTGTGAGACGGAGTTGAGCGAAATACGGCGGATTCTGTGGGCCGTTCAGGCCGGATCGTCCCCCGCCACACCCCAGATGCGGGCGTGCTGGCCGTCGCCCTTAGCGGGGATGATGCGTACACGCTCAGCAATGCCTTCGTCGGTCAGATCCCGTTCGATGGCCAGAAGCGTGCCTGCCGGATGGTCGCACAACTCCGCCATGTCGCGGCATTCGCCCCGGGCCGCATCAAGGGCCGCCATCATGTCGGGGGCACCGTAGCGTTCATACAGATACCCGGCCAGGGCGCGCACCGCATCCTCGACCTGGCCGTCGGGCAGCACCGCGACCTGCACGAAGGTCGACCGCCCGAAACTGCCGAGGCCGAGCCAACCGCTTTTGAACGCCAGCTGCTGTTTATTGGTCCAGAAAGACGGATCGCCATCGGCGAATTCAAAGGTGCCGGCGACAGCCCATTCACCCGGTTCCGCCGGGTTGTCGAACACATTCTGGTCCGAGCCATCAAGCCGGATGGTGCGCGCAAACTTCATTGTGTCGGAATTCCTCCCAAGTCCTGACCTGCCAATATAGAGGTCGGCAGGCCGCTTCGCATCATGGTAAAGACGAAGGCATGAGCGCACGCTTTCTCATTGCTTCCGCCCTGGCGGCAACCCTTGCTTTGGCACCCCGCATGGGAACAGCCGACGGCATCGACCCCGCCGCCGTGGCCAAGGCGGCACAGTCCGTGGTCGTCGTGTTGCCGAGTTGGCAAGGCGTGCGGCCCGGCTTCGCGCCGAAAAGCGCCGATGGGCGCATCGCCCCGGAAGGCTCCGGCGTCGCGGTCCTGCCCGGCGGCTATGTCGCGACCAACGATCATGTGCTGGGCAACGCCGTCAGTGTCCGCGTTCGCCTGAGCGACGGCCGCACGGTTCCCGCCGAAATCGTCGGCCGCCACAAGGCGACAGACATCGCCCTGCTGAAGGCCGCCATCGACCTGCCCGTGGCCGAGCCGGGGCCCGAACCAAATCTGGCCGAACCGGCCTGCGCCATCGGCAATCCGTTCGGCCGGGGAATTTCCGTGTCCTGCGGCGTCGTCTCGGCGGTGGGCCGGGCCAATGCCGGGTTCAACGAGATCGAGGATTTCATTCAGACCGACGCGGCCGTCAATCCGGGCGGCTCGGGAGGAGCCCTGGTCGACGGTAAGGGCCGCCTGATCGGCATGGTCTCGGCCATCTTCGCGCAAGGGTCTGATGCCAACATCGGCGTCAACTTCGCCGCGTCTCAGCCGATTGTCGCGCGGGTCGTCCGCGACCTGGCCGCCCACGGCAAGGTCATCGAAACCACGGCGGGGATGGAGACGGGGTTACTGTCCGCCCAACAACAGGAACAGACCGGCGGCGTTGCGGTGGTTGAAGTGACACCGGACGGCCCCGCCTTCACGGCCGGAATCGATGCCGGAGATATCATCACAAAAGCCGACGGCAGGCCCGTCACGTCACCGGGGCAGGTTCGCGCATCCTTGTTCCGCCATCACGCGGGGGATACCGTCGCCCTGACCGTGCGGCGCGGCGGAGCGATTCGTGAAATCACCCTGATCTTAAAGCCGCGGCCCTAGTCGGCGGCAATCACGGCCCCCGTATCGATCAGGCTCTGGATTTCGTCGGCGCCATAGCCGTATTCGGCGAGAACTTCCCGCGTGTGCTGACCGTAGACAGGCGCGCCCTGGTCCGTCTTGGCCGGCGTGCCGGAAAACTTCACCGGCATGCCCAACGCCTTGGCGGTGCCGAGGGTCTTGTGCGGCACCTCGACGATCATGTCGCGGGCAATGGCGTGCGGGTCGGCGTGCATCTGGGTGATGTCGAGGACCGGCCCGGCGGGCAGGCCGACGGCGTCGAACGTGGCGAGCCAGTCGGCGGAGGGTTTCGATTTGAAGATCGGCGTCAGCACGTCTTCGAGCGCCTGGCGGTTGGCCATGCGCCCGGTGTTGTCCGTGAACCGGGGATCGTCGGCGATGGCCGGATTGTCGAGGGCTTCAAGCAGGCGCTCCCAGGTCCGCTGATTGGCGGCACCGCAGGTGATCCAGCCGTCGGCGGTTTCGAACGCCTGATAGGGGGCGTTCAGGGGATGGGCCGAGCCCATGGCGGCGGGGGATTCCCCGGTCGCGAAGGCGATCGCCGACTGCCAGTAGGTATGAATGATCCCGGCCTCGAACAAAGAGGTATCGACGACCTGGCCCTGGCCGGTCTTGACCGCATGGGCATAGGCGGCGGACACGCCCATGGCGGCCAGCAGGCCGGCGGTGATGTCGGTGATCGGCGAGCCGACCTTGCAGGGCGGGCGTCCCGGGCCCTCGCCGGTGATATGCATGAGCCCCGACATGCCCTGGGCGATCAGATCGAAGCCGCCGCGTTCCGCGTAAGGGCCCGTCTGCCCGAAGCCGGAGATCGAGCACCACACCAGCTTGGGGTTTTCCTTTTTCAGGGTGTCGTAATCCAGGCCCAGCTTAGCCAGGGTGCCCTGGCGGTAGTTTTCCAGCAGCACATCGGCCTCGAGCGCCATGCGCCGCACGGCGGCCTGACCGCCCGGGGTTTTGAGGTCGACGGCGACCGACCGCTTGCCCCGGTTCATGACCAGGAAGGCGGCGGCTTCGTCGCCGATCTTGGGCGGGGCCGCGCGGCGCGTGTCGTCGCCGCCCGGCACCTTTTCCACCTTGATCACGTCGGCACCCATGTCGGCCAGCATGAGGGCACAGGTCGGCCCGGCCATCACATGGGTCAGGTCCAAGACCTTCATGCCGCCGAGCGGCCCGTCACCTCGTGCCATGATGTTTCCTTCCGTTTCTTCTTATCTGCATCCTGTCCGCGCTGCGCCGCGGTTCGGATCAGCGGGCCTGCGGGTTGACCAGATAGGCCATGGCCGCATCGACGCCGCCTTTTTCATGCGGCACCTTGGCCAGTTCCAGGCCCATTTCCACGCCCGACAGGGTACCCATCAACATCAGTTCGTTGAAGTCGCCCAGATGGCCGATGCGGAACACCTTGTCGGCGATCTTGTTGAGCCCGTTGCCCAGCGACATGTCGAAGTTTTCGAGCGTCACCTTGCGGAAGTTGTCGGCGCTATGGCCCTCGGGCATGACCACGGCGGTCAGCACGGGGGAATATTCCTTGGGCTCCTGGCACAGAACCTCCAGACCCCAGGCGCGGACGGCGCGGCGGGTCGCTTCGGCCATGCGGTCGTGGCGGGCGAACACGTTATCGAGCCCCTCCTCCATCAGCATGGCGATGGCTTCCTTGAGGCCGTAGAGCAGGTTGGTCGCCGGCGTATAGGGAAAATAGCCGGTCTTGTTCATGGTGATCATCTCGTCCCAGGCCCAATAGGACTTGGGCAGGGTCGACGTCTTGGCGACTTCCTGCGCCTTTTTCGAGACGCAGTTGAAGCTGAGCCCCGGCGGCAGCATCAGGCCCTTCTGCGAGCCGGCGACGGCGACGTCGACGCCCCATTCGTCCTGGCGGAAATCGGCAGAGGCCAGGCCCGAGATGGTGTCGACCATGAACAGGGCCGGATGGCCCGTGCGGTCGATGGCTTCGCGCACCAGCTTGACCCGCGAGGTCACGCCCGTCGACGTTTCGTTATGGACCATGCAGACGGCCTTGATCTCGCGGTCGGTATCCTCGTTCAGGCGCGCCTCAATGGCGGCGGCATCGACGCCGTGGCGCCAGTCACCGTCGATGAATTCGGGCACCAGACCCAGACGCAGGGCCAGGTTCTTCCACAAGGTGGCGAACTGCCCGGTTTCGTACATCAGCACCCGGTCGCCCGGCGACATGGTATTGGCCAGCGCCGCTTCCCAAGCGCCGGTGCCGGAGGCGGGATAGATCACGACCTCGCACTTTTCCGTCTTGAACACCTTCTTCATGCCGTCCAGGCAGGACAGGTCCAGGTCGGCGAAATCGGGGCCGCGGTGATCCATCACCGGGTTGTCCATGGCGCGAAGGATGCGGTCGGGCGTGTTGGAGGGGCCCGGAATCTGCAGGAAATGGCGGCCGCGGCGCACAGTCATGATCGGATGTCCTCTTTACATTCGGGTTTTCGCGTCAGGGGACGCGATGGCCCTGGAATTATGCATACATTTTTTGCCCAAGCAACCGGGATTCATCCGGCGGCCTATAAAAACAAATTATATCATTTAATTACAATGAGATATAATACATGACATCGTCCTTTCTCAGTCACCCTTGATTTGCCTTATTGAATTTTGAATGCAATTTGCTACACTCTGACCCTGTCCTGAAAACAACAACGGCGATCCCGCCCATGGCCCCGTCCGACACCGCTCTCGCCACCGCCCCCCGCAACCGCCCGGCCAAGGGTGATGCGGCCCTCGCCCGCCGCCTGAAGGCCGCGATCAAGGGCCAGGTCCTGTTCGATCCGTTCTCGCGCGGGCGCTATTCGACGGACGCCTCGATCTATCAGATCGAACCCTTGGGCGTCGTCGTGCCCGAGGACGCGGAAGACGTGGAAACGATCATCGCCATCGCCCGCGACGCCGGCGTGCCGATTTTGCCGCGCGGCGGCGGCACCTCGCAATGCGGCCAGACCGTGGGCGAGGCGCTAGTCGTCGATCTGTCGAAACATCTGAACAAAATTCTCGACTTCGATGCCTCGGGGCGCCAGGCCCTGGTCGAACCGGGCTTGGTGCTGGATCATCTGAACGCCTATCTCAAGCCCCACGGCCTGTGGTTCCCGGTCGACGTCTCGACCTCGTCGCGCGCCACCATCGGCGGCATGGCCGGCAACAATTCCTGCGGCTCGCGCTCCATCGTCTACGGCACCATGCGCGACAACGTGCGCGCCATCGACGCCGTGACCATGGACGGCCGCGCCATGCGCTTCGGCGAAGTCTCCGACAACGCGCCCGCGGCCAAGCTCGACGCCGTGCAGCAGGAGTTGGTCGCCAAGCTGCTCGACCTCGGCCGGCGCGAGGGCGACCACATCCGCCAGTCCTTCCCCGACCTGATGCGCCGGGTCGGCGGCTACAACATCGATTCCCTGATGCCGGGCGGCGCGCCCAAGGGCCCCTGGGCCGAGGCGACGCTGTACCGCCAGCAGACCCACCCCAACCTGGCGCATCTTTTGATCGGATCGGAAGGCACGCTGGCCTTTTCGACCAAGCTTCACCTGGACCTGCAGCCCCTGCCGAAGCACAAGGTGCTGGGCGTCTGTCATTTCCCGACCTTCTACAAATGCATGGACGCGGCCCAGCATCTGGTGACCCTGGGCCCCGCGGCGGTGGAACTGGTCGACCGCACCATGATCGGTCTGGCCCGCGACATCGAGATTTTCCGCCCCACGGTCGAACGCTTCGTGAAGGGGGAGCCGGACGCCCTGCTGCTGGTCGAATTCGCGGGGGAGGAACGCGCGCCCCTGCTCGCCAAGCTTGCACAACTGGTCGAGATGATGGCCGACCTGGGCTTCCCCGACGCGGTGGTCGAGGCCGTGGACCCGGCGTTCCAGCGCGACGTCTGGGAGGTCCGAAAATCGGGTCTCAACATCATGATGTCCATGAAAGGGGACGGCAAACCGATCTCCTTCGTCGAGGACTGCGCCGTGCGCCTGGAGGACCTGGCCGAATACACCGACCGCCTGACGCAGGTGTTTCACAAGCACAACACGGAAGGCACTTGGTACGCCCATGCTTCCGTCGGGACCTTGCACGTGCGGCCGGTGATCAACCTGAAACAGGAGCTGGGTGCCAAGCAGATGCGCGCCATCGCCGAGGAAGCCTTCGAGATGGTCCGCGAATACAAGGGATC